>NZ_CM001857.1:2836690-2862107 GCF_000400505.1 Musicola paradisiaca NCPPB 2511
AGCCCGCCGTGCGATAACCGGCGCGGCGCGCCGCCTGCAGTAACGCCACGCTGGCGACGGTTTTGCCCGCGTCGGTATCAGTACCGGTCACAAACCAATATTCAGTCACGATGAATAACGCCGAAACAACGTTGATAGGTCAGCGGAAAGCCCTGTTCATGACGGGAATAGTTCGCCGCCAGCGCCGTCAGCCGGGTACGGCTCAGGTACCCTGCGGCCGCCAGGTGGCGCCGACGCCCTTCACCGAACGCATCAGACTCAGCACATCCGGGAAATAGCACGTCGTCGGCTCGCAGCGCACCTCGGCGTGATAACCACGACACACGTCGACGATATCCGCCAACGACAAAAATTGCCGTATCCGACGGGAACCATCCACCTGCCGCCAGGCGGCGTCCAGCTCCGCCAGCGTCCCGTCCACCAGCGTGCAAAACGCGATAACCCCGCCGGGGCGAGTGACGCGATACAGTTCCGCCAGCGCGCCGGCAAAATCGTCACACCACTGCAGCGCCATATTGCTGAAACTGATATCCATGCAGCAAGACGGCAGCGGTAAACACTCGATATCCGCCAACACATAGCGTGTTGCGCTCTGCCGCCGCGCCGCCTGCGCTAACATCTCCGCCGACAAATCCAGCGCGGTGACTCGTTTACCCAGCGACTGCCAGCAACGGCCGAAGTACCCCGGTGCCGCAACCGGCGTCCAGTACGTCGTCGCCGTCGCGCATCCCCACCAGCGTCATCAACCGCTCGCCGCTGGCTCGTTGCACGTCGGCAAAACGATCGTAACCCACGGCAGCCCGGCCGAATGCGCGGGCGATCGCCTGTTTGTGCTCCGCATCAACCAGCGTCATGCAGCACCTCCAGCAAACGCGCGATATCTTCCGGTTGCTGGTCGGCGGTCAAGGTAATGCGCAATCGCGCCGTACCCGGCGGCACGGTAGGCGGCCGCATCGCGCTCACCCACAGCCCGGCGTCGCGCAACCGCTGCGCCAGCGCCACCGTGTGAGCATTGTCGCCCACCACCAGCGGTTGAATCGCGCCGGGCGCATCCAGCAGGCGAAACGGCAGACTCGCCGCGCCGCGGCGGAAACGCTGCACATTATCCAACAGCTGCGCCCGCCGATCGTCGCCGCTGCGCACCACCGCCAGCGCGGCATCAAGCGCGCAAGCCTGCGCCGGCGGCATCGACGTGCTGTAAATCAGATGACGCGCAAACTGGATCAGGTATTCGGCCACCGACTGGCTGCACAGCACCGCAGCGCCGCCGACGCCGAATGCTTTGCCGAACGTGACGATCAGCAACTCCGGCTTCACTTGTTGCTGCCAACTGCTACCGCGCCCTTCGTCGCCGACGATCCCGACGCCGTGGGCGTCGTCCACCATCAGCCAGGCCCCGTGCGCACGGCTGAGGCGGTGCAATGCCGCCAGCGGCGCGCTGTCGCCGTCCATGCTGAAGATCCCCTCCGTCACCACCAGCGTTTGCCCGTCGGTCGGTTTCTCCAGCAATTGCGCCAGCGATGGCGGCTGATTGTGCTGAAAACGTCGCAGCGTAGCCGGCGACAGGGTGGCGGCCTCCAGCAAGGATGCATGGCTGAGGCGATCCGCCAGAATGCGATCCCCCTCACTTGCCAGCGCCGCCACCACCGCCTGATTGGCGGCGAAGCCGGAAATCATCAGCAACGCCTGCTCATAACCGAGCCACTCCGCCAGCCGGTGTTCCAACTGCTGATGCGCCTGCGTATAACCGGTCACATGCCCTGAGCCGCCGCTGCCGACGCCGTAACGCTCCGCCCCTTGCTGCCAGGCGCGGATCACCGCCGGATGGCGACTCAAGCCCAGATAGTCATTGCTGGAAAAATTGAGGTAGCGCCGCCCCTGATGCTCCAGCCAGCGACCGCCGCCGCCCCGGTTCGGCAACCGGACGCGGTAGGCATCCTCCGCCCGGCGCTGGGCCAGCGCCCGATCGATACGTTGCTGCCAGCTCATTCACACCGCCGCGTTGTAGTACAAATCGGTATCGGCGTGCAGTAGCGTTTCCGCCAGTTGCTGCCGCTGTTGGTTGTCGCCGTATTCGGTGCCGGTCTGCTGCGGGTTGAGCCCCAGTTTGCGGAACAACAGCCGATCCTTGTCTTCATGTGGATTAGGCGTCGTCAGCAATTTGCAGCCGTAAAAAATCGAGTTGGCGCCGGCCATAAAGCACATCGCCTGCGTCTGTTCGCTCATTTGCTCGCGACCGGCGGACAAACGCACATACGAGGTCGGCATCATGATGCGCGCGACGGCGATGGTACGGATAAAGTCGAACGCATCCACCTCTTCGTTATTCTCCAGCGGCGTTCCCTTCACCTTGACCAGCATGTTGATCGGCACGCTCTCCGGCGGTTTGGGGAGGTTAGCCAGCTGCACCAGCAAGCCGGCGCGATCGCGCACCGTCTCGCCCAGCCCGACGATACCGCCGGAACACACCTTGATGCCGGCATCGCGCACTTTGTCCAGCGTATCCAGGCGTTCCTGATAGGTGCGGGTGGTGATGATGTTGCCGTAGAACTCCGGCGAGGTATCCAGATTGTGGTTGTAGAAATCGAGCCCGGCCGCCGCCAGCCGCTCAGCCTGATCGCCGTGCAGCGTCCCCAGCGTCATGCAGGTTTCCATCCCCATCGCCTTCACGCCGCGCACCATCGCCTCCAGATAGGGCATATCCCGCGCGTGCGGATTTTTCCACGCCGCCCCCATACAGAAACGGGTCGAACCCGCCTCTTTCGCCTGACGTGCGGAATCCAGTACCTGCTCCACCTGCATCAGGCGTTCGTTTTCAATACCGGTACGGTAACGGGCGCTCTGCGGACAGTATTTACAGTCTTCCGGGCAGGCGCCGGTTTTGATGGAAAGCAGCGTGCTCACTTGCACCAGCTGCGGATCGAAATGTTGACGGTGCACCTGCTGCGCTTCAAACATCAGCGCCAAAAAGGGCTTATCAAACAGGGCTTGCGCTTGCTCCAGCGTCCAGTGTTTTCGTTCGGTCATCATGGCAACTCCGGGTGAAAAAGTGTTGCCAGTGTAATTTGTGCGGGTATGCTGTCAACCAAATAACAGTCAATTTAGTTTACAAGCGTATGAATTCGGATGATCTGAGCTTCGACCAGCGCCATATTTGGCACCCCTATACCTCCATGACCCAGCCGCTGCCCTGTTACCCGGTGGTCGCCGCTAAGGACTGTCAACTGGCGCTGGCAGATGGCCGTCGGCTGGTGGACGGTATGTCGTCCTGGTGGGCGGCCATCCACGGCTACAACCATCCGGTGATTAATCAGGCGATGCGCGACCAGCTCGGCCGCATGTCCCACGTCATGTTCGGCGGCATCACTCATCCGTCGGCGGTGGCGCTGTGCCGTCGGTTGGTCGCCATAACGCCCGCAGCGCTGGAGTGCGTATTCCTGGCGGATTCCGGCTCCGTCGCGGTGGAAGTGGCGATGAAAATGGCGCTGCAATATTGGCAGGCCAGAGGGGAACGGCGTCAGCGTTTTCTGACCCTGCGTCACGGTTATCACGGCGACACCTTCGGCGCCATGTCGGTGTGCGACCCGGACAATTCGATGCACCGCCTGTATCAGGGCTATCTTCCCGCCCATCTGTTTGCCGATGCGCCTGCCTGCCGCTTCGACGCTGACTGGGATCCGCAAGATATCCAACCGTTGCGCACCCTGTTGGCGCAGCACAGCAGCGATATCGCCGCCGTCATCCTGGAGCCGATCGTGCAGGGCGCGGGCGGCATGCGTTTCTACCATCCTGCGTATCTGCAACAGGCGCGCCGCCTGTGCGATCACTACGGCGTCCTGCTGATCGCCGATGAAATCGCCACCGGGTTTGGCCGCACCGGCCGGTTATTCGCCTGTGAGCACGCCGGTATCACGCCGGATATTCTCTGCCTCGGCAAAGCCCTGACCGGCGGCTATCTGACGCTATCCGCGACGCTGACGACCCGCGCCGTCGCCGAGACGGTCAGCAACGGCGAGGCGGGTTGCTTTATGCACGGCCCCACGTTTATGGGCAATCCGCTGGCCTGTGCCGCCGCCAACGCCAGCCTGTCGCTGCTGGCGGACAACCGCTGGCAGGCACAGGTCGCCGCAATTGAAACCCAACTGCGACAGGCGCTGCTGCCGCTGGCGGAGGTCGACACGGTGGCCGATGTGCGGGTGCTGGGGGCGATCGGCGTGGTGGAAACGCATCGTCCGGTCAATATGGCGCAACTCCAGCGCTTCTTTGTCGAACGCGGCGTGTGGATCCGCCCTTTTGGCCGGCTGATTTACCTGATGCCGCCGTTTGTGATCGCGCCGCAAGCCTTGCAACAACTGACGGGCGCTATCCGCGATGCCGTGACCGCCAAACATCAGGATCTGTTCTTATGATGTTGTCCGTTTTGATACGGAACATGTCTTTTTCGAGCATTCAGTCCCGCTACCCGGCGATTTAGCATAGTCGGTATCTTGTCACCGATTATGGAGTTCCAGCTATGCCCGCCGTTATTTTTTCCCCTGCCCGACGAACGCTTGTCGCCAGCGTATTGGTGCTGTTTCTGGCTGCGATGGACAGTACCATTATCAGTACCGCCCTCCCGGCCATCCGGCTGGATATCGGCGCCTGCGGCAATTGGCCCTGGGTGATGTCCGGTTTCCTTCTGCCCATGGCGCTGGTTGCACCGCTGGCCGGCGCCTATGCGGATCGGTTTGGCATTACCGCCACCCTGAAAGGTTTTCTGTTGCTGTTTTTGTCCGCATCCGCATGGGCGACGCGTTGCCCCAACCTCGACGGGCTGATCGGCGCTCGCATCCTGCAAGGCGCCGGCGCGGGTGGTCTGGTCGTATTGGTCTATACCTTGCTGGCACAGCTGTTTAGCGCCGAACAACGCGGAAAAATGCAAGGGATGCTCAGCGCCGTCTGGGGCATTGCCGCGATTAGCGGCCCGTTGATCGGCGGGGTGCTGACGCAAACGTTCGGCTGGCGCAGCGTATTCTGGATTAACCTTCCCATCGGCCTGTTCGCCCTCGGGTTACTCCTCACGCTTAACGCACCCGCCCGGCCTCTCCAGCGTCACCCCATCGATGCCGGCGCACACTTGGTACTGGCCGTGTTTTCATATGGGGTGATTGGCGTGTTGCAAGCGCTAAACCACAGTCATACGCAAGTGCTGCCGCTGGCCTGCCTGTGCGTGGGCGGGATACTCATGAAACGGCAATTACAGCGTACCCCTCAACGTAGCCCTCTTCCGGTGGATTTCTTTCAACGGGCCGATCTTCTTGCCGTCATTGTGCTGGTGATCCTGTCCAGCGCCGCTATTTATGCCACCGTCACCCTGTTGCCGATGGCGCTGGCACGCCATGCCGTCACCCCCATTTCGGGCGGGTTGTTGATTATGGTGGCCGCGATGAGCTGGGTATGCGGCGCGATCGTGTGCGGCCGTCTGCTCACCACCCAGGGTTATCGAAAGTTGGCTATCGCCGGGATGGTATTGCTGATGACCGGCGCGCTCATGCTGGCAGCGACTTTATCTGCGGGGAATCTATTCGCTGTTATCCCGGCCCTGTTTCTTATTGGTCTCGGGACTGGTCTGGTCGCCACCGTAACGCTGGTTTTCGCCCAGAATGCCGCTCCGGCCAATCGGCTTGGCAGTTGGACCTCCATGATCCAGTTCCTACGCAATCTGGGGTCGGCGGCGGGTATCAATCTGCTGGCCGCCGTACAGCAACAAACGTCCGCCGCATACAGCTTCACCCTGTGCTTCCTGCTGCTGGCCGGGTTGATGTTACTGGGTATTATTCCGGGGTATTTTATGCCAGCATCCCGCGACGGCATTCGCGCTACAGGAACTGAACCATGAGCCATCCGCTATACGGCGCCCCACGCACCGGGCTGACGGAAAGAACGATCGATACGCTATCGGCGCACGAGAATCCGCCTCATCGACACCCGCAAGGGCAATTCGTCTTGGTACGGCAGGGCCTGTTACAGGGGTTTTCGTCGCAAAGCAGCTGGCTGTTGAAGGCCGGGATGGCCATCTGGATCCCGCCGGAGACGGTGCACTGGGGAGAAACCGCCCACCAGGTCGAACTTCTGGTGGTGTATGCCACGCCTGAGCAATGTCAGGCGATAACCTGCCCGCTTAAGTTGATGAATGCGTCATGTTTGATTATCGGCCTGTGCGAACGGCTTGCGGCGCCCAATTCCGCACTGCCCGATACGCGACGCGAGCGGTTATTGCAGTTGCTTTTTGAAGAAATCGCGGACAGCCCATCCAGCCCGTTGTCGTTGCCGTTACCTGACGACCCGCGGTTGAAGAAAATCACCGACGCGCTGATCGCCACGCCATCGCTGCGGCATAATCTGGATAGCTGGGGAAAACACGCAGGAGCAACCGCGCGCACCTTGTCCAGGCTGTTTATGCGCCAGACCGGTTTGTCATTCGGCGCATGGCACGATCGTCTGTTGCTATCCGAAGCCTGGCGTCAGCTACATGCCGGGTACAACAACGATGCACTCGCCCTTCATCTGGGTTTTTCGTGCGGAGATGCTTTCGGGCACTGGTTCAAACGCATCGCGGGTCTAACGCCGGGGCAAGCGCGTCGGCAGTGTCAAACGGCGCGTGTGCTCCCCTCCCAGACCGTTCGCCGAGATACCTCACGACTGCGCTAACGCCGGGTGCCCAGCACCGAGCGCCTCGGCCACGCCATCACTGCCGTTTATTCCTTGAACCCGCTTGCGAATTTGGGATGGCAGGCTTGAATTCCGCCCGGCCGCTCAACTAGCTTGTCACTACCCCCGAAGAGAGCGCGGCCTGGCCTGCACCCCGCAATTTACGCCTTCCTGCGTGGTTCGCCCCAGCGATGTAACCGGTTGCTGTTGCCGGCGCCGCCTTCTCATCCGGCGGACGTCTTCCTCTGACCATGAGAACGATAACAATGACACGCTTACCCACGATATGTCGTACCCCCAACGGTGTTGGCGCTAAGCGCCGCGCTGCCTTTGCTGTTTTCCCCGCTGGCATCCGCCGTCCAACAGGCGGTATTGGAGACCCGCGATATCAGACTGATCAGTGTTGATGGCTTGCAGTTCAGGGATCTCAACCGGGATGGCAAACTCAACCCGTATGAAGACTGGCGTCTGCCGGCGGCGGTGCGTACCGCCGATCTGGTATCCCGCATGACGCTGGCGGAAAAAGCCGGCGTGATGATGCACGGTTCGGCGCCGACCGCCGGGAGCGTCATCGGCGCCGGCGCGCATTATGACCGGCAGAGCGCCCGCGCGCTGATCGCCGATCTCCACATCAACAGCTTTATCACCCGCCTTTCCGGCGACAACCCGGCGCAGATGGCGGACGAAAACAACGCATTACAGCAGTTGGCGGAAGCCACCCGGCTGGGGATCCCCATCACCATCAGCAGCGACCCGCGCAATGCCTTTCAGTCGCTGGCCGGCGCCAGCAGCGCCGCGGGTAAATTCAGCAAATGGCCGGAAACACTCGGGCTCGCCGCCATCGGCGATGAGACGCTGGTGAGACGTTTCGCCGATATCGTCCGGCAGGAATACCGCGCCGTCGGGATTACCGAAGCGCTGTCGCCGCAGGCGGATCTCGCCACGGAGCCGCGCTGGCCGCGCATTGACGGTACCTTCGGCGAAGACCCGGCCCTGACGAAAAAAATGGTGCACGGCTACGTCGCCGGCATGCAAAACGGCACCGGCGGCCTTAACGATGGCAGCGTCATTGCGGTGGTCAAACATTGGGTCGGCTATGGCGCGGCGCAAGACGGCTGGGACAGCCACAACGCCTACGGCAAATACGCCCGTTACGGTAAAGATGGGTTGCAATCCCACATCGAGCCGTTTACCGGCGCCTTCGCCGCCCACGCCGCAGGCATCATGCCCACCTACTCCATCCTGCGCGGCGCCACCTGGCGCGGCGTGCCTATCGAACCGGTCGGCGCCGGTTTCAATAAGTTTCTGCTTACCGACCTGCTGCGCGACCAATACGGTTTTGACGGTGTGATCCTCAGCGACTGGCTGATTACCAATGATTGCAAGGGTGATTGCGTCACCGGCGTCGGGCCGGGCGAAAAACCGGTGCCGCGCGGCATGCCCTGGGGCGTGGAGCATCTGACGTCCTATGAACGCTTTATCAAAGCGGTCAACGCCGGCATCGATCAATTCGGCGGCGTCACGGATTCAGCCATGTTGGTCAAAGCGGTGCGGGAAGGCCGTTTGCGGGAATCCCGGCTGGATGCGTCCGTCACCCGGATCCTGCAACAGAAATTCCAGACCGGGCTGTTCGAACGGCCGTTCGTTAAGGCAGAACAGGCGGGAAACGTGGTCGGCAATCCGCAATCGCAGCAACTGGCTAATAATGCCCAGGCGCAGGCACTGGTGCTATTGCAGAACAAACAGTTGCTGCCGCTGCGTCCGGGGAGCCGGTTGTGGGTCTACGGCATCGACCCGGCGGCGGTGAAAAATGCCGGCTTCATACCGGCCACGCGGCTGGAAGAGGCCGACATCGCGCTGATCCGCACCCGCACGCCCTACGAGCAGCCGCATAAAAACTACTTTTTCGGCAGCCGACACCACGAAGGTTCGCTAGCCTTCAGCGCGGATAATCCCGACTATCAGGCTATCGTGCGCGCCAGCGCCCGCGTGCCTACCGTCGTCACCCTGTATCTGGAGCGGCCCGCCGTCCTGGCGAATGTGGTGAACAAGACCCAGGCGCTGGTCGCCAATTTCGGTGTTAGCGACGCGGTATTGCTACAGCGGTTGTCGTCTTCTGCGGACTATACCGCCAGGTTGCCATTCGAGCTGCCATCCTCCATGCAGGCGGTGCTGAAACAGCGTTCGGATCTTCCCCACGACAGTGCCGCCCCCTTGTTCCCGTTCGGGTTCGGGCTGCCGCGCTGATGCGGTTTCCGTAACGGCTTCCCCCGGGGTCTCCGCACGAGGCCCCGCTTAGCCGTGCCTCCCGATAACCGGCAGACAACGGCAGACCCAGAAAATACCGCCCGAACGTGCTTGGCCCTACCGAGCCGAACCCATGCGCACCGTTCGCACGCCAGTACGCACTGGACGCCTGCATGAATCCGCTGAAAGTATTTTGTGATGCGTAGCACACCTACAGGAGTAGCGTTATCATACTTCCCCTTCGCTCAATCAGGAGTTTCCGTCCTATGGGTAATGCATTCATCCTTTGCTGGCAGTATTTGCGCGCTTTCGCGCTGATCTCTCTCTGTCTTTTTGCCGGCAACGCGGTATCCGCGCTGCTGCCCATTACCATCCCCGGCAGCATTATCGGCATGTTGATACTGTTCGCTCTGTTGGCCTCGCAGATCCTGCCGGCCCGTTGGGTCAAACCCGGCTGCAATCTGTTTATCCGCTATATGGCGCTGCTGTTCGTCCCCATCGGCGTGGGCGTGATGAACTACTACGATCTGCTACTCAGTCAGTTCGGCCCGATTGTGGTGTCCTGCTTGTTCAGCACCATCATCGTCATGCTTGTGGTCGGCCATACGACCCAGATGATGCAACGCGATCGCCGTATTCCTGACACATCCGCCAAACCGGGAGGAAGCAACCATGCTGAATAATATCGGGTGGTCGCTGCCGTTGACGCTGGTGGTGTTTTTCGCCGCGCGCCGGCTCGCCATGACACTGAAAATGCCGTTGTTCAATCCGCTGCTGATGTCCATGCTGGTGATCATCGCCATCCTGCTGATGCTGCACATTCCCTACGCGCACTATTTCGCCGGCAGCAGTGTGCTCAACAGCCTGCTGCAACCGGCGGTGGTGGCGTTGGCGTTTCCACTGTACGAACAGTTGCACCAGATCCATGCCCGCTGGAAATCGATTATCAGCGTATGTTTTATCGGTAGCGTAGCGGCGATCGTGTCTGGTACGGCCATTGCACTGTGGTTGGGCGCCACCCGCGAAATCGCCGCGTCGGTGCTGCCCAAATCCGTCACCACGCCGATCGCCATGGCCGTCGCCAGCACCATCGGCGGCATTCCCGCCATCAGCGCAGTCTGCGTGGTTTTCGTCGGTATTCTCGGCGCCGTACTGGGCCATACGCTGTTTAATCGGGTGAATATTCGCACCGCCGCCGCGCGCGGCCTGGCGATGGGCACCGCGTCGCACGCCCTCGGTACTTCGCGGTGTGTCGAAGTGGATTACCAGGAAGGCGCGTTCAGTTCTCTGGCGTTGGTTATCTGCGGCATCATGACATCGTTGATTGCCCCCTTCCTGTTCCCGGTGCTGATGCGGCTATTCGGTTGATGCTCCGCCGTGGAGCGCCCCCGCAAGCGGCGTTTCCACACGCCTTATCGATGGCGTTCGCCGAATTATCGATGCCGCACGCCAGATGCCGGTTGGAATACAGGTGCGAGGGGCGACGAATGGATGCACAAAACTGGAATGCCTCACACATTTCTTCTCTGCATTTCACTCATTTCATTTAAAAAGTGATAAAAATCACACATAACAGCGTGATCGCTTTCTACCATTCGTATCACAGTCGTCACCATCCAAGAGGGTTCTCATGCAAGCACGTTTCCAGAGCGCATTCACCCATCTGTCTGCACCGTTACAGTCTGCATTGGCGCCGATGCTGGCGCGGGATGATTTTTCCGCCATGCTGACCGCAGCCGAAGTCAACCATCTCTGCGGCCAGTGCCGGATCACCGTTGATGCGCTGGCGTTCGCGCTGCTCCCTTTGGCGGCGGCGTGTGCGTTGACGCCAATTTCCGCCTTCAAGGTCGGCGCTGTGGCGCTCGGGGACAGCGGCGCATTGTACTGGGGCGCCAATATGGAGTTCTCCGGCGCGCCGTTGCAACAAACCGTGCACGCCGAACAAAGCGCGGTAGCCCACGCCTGGCTGAGGAATGAAACCGCGTTACGGAGCGTCACCGTCAACTACACGCCGTGCGGGCATTGCCGTCAGTTCATGAACGAACTCAACAGCGCATCGACGCTGAACATTTGCCTTCCAGGCCGTTCGCCGGCCCGCCTTGGCCATTATTTGCCCGATGCGTTCGGCCCACGCGATCTGAACATCAGCACCCTGCTGATGGATAACGTAGATCGTGGCATGACGCTGCCGGAATCCGATGCGCTGACCGCTGCTGCGCTCGATGCCGCCAATCGCAGCCACGCCCCTTATAGCCAGGCGTTCAGCGGCGTGGCCTTACAGGGCGAGCGCGGTATCTATACCGGGCGTTACGCAGAAAACGCAGCGTTTAATCCCAGCCTGCCGCCATTGCAGTCCGCACTCAATCTGATGAATTTGTCCGGCGAATCCCATGACGCAATACAACGGGCCGTGCTGGTGGAACCACGCCGCGCCGCCATCAGTCAGTGGAGCGCCACGCAATCACTGCTTGCTATGTTGGGGTGTCAGGACACCCGCCATGTTCTGGCGGAGTAACGTCGCCTTTCCCGTCAGCCCGCGGTCAACACCTCGGGTTGACGCCTGCCAATCGGCCATTTGGCCAGACCTACCGCCGTGTTCACCCTGCGCCGTGCGCAAGCAGGAGAGGCCGACGACCATCGCCCGAGATAACGACGCCACAAGGTGGCGATCGCCGTTGTTCATCCGTCAACCTGCCGCTAAACCGCCGGAAATGGGCAGTATTTGTGACTCCTTCCACATTTTCGTTATATGCAAGTCATGTGTAATTATTTTAATTAACATTTCCTGTACATATCAGCTGGGTACTTTAAGATCCGCGCTACCGATACACGGCGTTGGTTCGCCAACAGGTTTCCGCTACCTAAAAGAGTTAAAAAATCATGGAATTGGAATACGAAAGTAAACGTCCACTCTATATCCCTTACGCCGGTCCCATTTTGCTCGAATTCCCCCTGCTGAACAAAGGCAGCGCCTTCAGTGACGAAGAACGCGACCACTTCAACCTTCATGGCCTGTTGCCCAAAGCAGTAGAGACCATTGAAGAGCAGGCAGAACGCGCCTGGCGTCAATATGAGTCATTTAAGAACGACATGGAAAAACATGTCTATCTGCGCAATATCCAGGACACCAACGAAACCCTGTTTTACCGCCTGCTGGCCAACCACCTGAGCGAGATGATGCCCATCATCTACACGCCGACAGTCGGCGCCGCGTGCGAAAACTTTTCTGATATCTACCGCCGTGCGCGTGGTCTGTTCATTTCCTACCCGAACCGCGAACACATCGACGACATGCTGCAGAACGCCACTAAACAGAATGTAAAAGTCATTGTGGTGACTGACGGCGAACGTATCCTTGGCCTGGGCGACCAGGGTATCGGCGGTATGGGCATTCCTATCGGTAAGTTGTCCCTGTACACCGCGTGCGGCGGGATCAGCCCGGCCTATACGCTGCCGGTGGTGCTGGATGTCGGTACCAACAACCCGCAGCGACTGAACGACCCGCTTTACATGGGTTGGCATCATCCGCGTATCACCGGCGAGGAATACGACGAGTTCGTCGATGATTTCATCCAAGCGGTTAAACGCCGTTGGCCGAACGTTCTGTTGCAGTTCGAAGATTTCGCCCAGAGCAACGCCATGCCGTTGCTGAAGCGCTATCGCGACGACATTTGCAGCTTCAACGATGATATTCAGGGAACCGCCGCCGTGGCGCTGGGGAGTTTGATCGCCGCCAGCCGCGCCGCCGGCAGCCAACTGCGCGACCAGACCGTTACCTTCCTGGGCGCCGGCTCCGCCGGTTGCGGCATCGCCGAACAGATCATCGCCCAGATGAAGTCCGAAGGACTGAGCGATGAAGAAGCCCGCGCCCGCGTATTCATGGTGGATCGTTTTGGGCTGCTGACCGACAAGCTGCCGAACCTGCTCGATTTCCAGAGCCAACTGGTACAGAAGAGCGAAAAACTCAGCAAATGGGACGTGAACAGCGACGCTATTTCACTGATGGATGTGATTCGCAACGCCAAACCGACCATTCTGATCGGCGTATCCGGCCAGCCGGGTCTGTTTACGGAAGAGATCATCCGTGAAATGCACCGTAACTGCCCGCGTCCGATCGTGATGCCGCTGTCCAACCCGACCTCTCGCGTCGAAGCGCGTCCGGAAGACGTTATCCGCTGGACCGACGGCGCCGCGCTGGTCGCCAGCGGCAGCCCCTTCCCCCCGGTGAAATACAAAGACCGCGTGTACCCGATCGCACAGTGCAACAACTCCTACATTTTCCCGGGTATCGGTCTGGGTGTGCTGGCATCGGGCGCTAAGCGCATTACCGACAGCATGCTGATGGCCGCCAGCCGCGCGCTGGCCGACTGCTCTCCGCTGGCGGCGGATGGCGAAGGCGCTCTGCTGCCGGATCTCGGCACGATCCACGATGTCTCCAAACGCATCGCGCTGGAAGTCGGCAAAGCGGCGCAATTGGCCGGCGTGGCGGAACTGACCTCCGAAGACGCGCTGCACAAGGGGATTGCCCATAACTTCTGGCACCCGCAGTATCGCCAGTACAAACGCACCTCGTTCTAATCACGATTGTTCGGTTCTTGAAGCGCGGCAACGTCCGCGCTTTTTTTATTCACCCGCGCCGACTCCCCTCACAGATATCTCCTGTCGCGTTCTCCCCAGGGGCGATTTCTGCCATAATGCGACACCATTACAGGCATATTCGATTGTGCTATGCCGTACATACCCTTAATCATTCGAGCGGCCGGGCCGCACGCCTGTGTGTTGAACGATGCAATGCCTCAGCCGCACGCGCCAGCCCCACCGATGAGCCGAATCATGCCGCCGACACACCGGCGACTTGCGTATGACAGGTATAGCCGAATCACATCACGGAGCGGTTATGGATACTTCAGGCTTACTTTCTCTGGAACAGGCGCTGCAAAAAATGCAGGCGCAGGTTTCCCCTCTTACTGCGGCTGAAACGGTGGCGCTTTCACAAGCGGCAGGCCGTATTACCGCCGTGCCGGTCACGTCCCCGGTGAATGTTCCCCCCTTCGATAATTCGGCGATGGACGGCTACGCTATTCGCCACAGCGATTGGCGCGGCGAACCGATGCCTGTCGCCGGGAAGGCGTTTGCCGGTATTCCCTTTGCCGGCGAGTGGCCTGTCGGTACCTGTATCCGCATCATGACCGGCGCGCCGATCCCACCGGGAGCGGATGCTGTCGTGATGCAAGAACACACCGCCGCAGACAGTAACGGTCATATCCGCATTACCCACGAGGTGAAGCCGGGCCAAAATATCCGTCGCCTCGGCGAGGACATTCAACAAGGCGCGCAGGTGTTTCCAGCCGGTGTTCGTCTCGGCAGCGCCGAACTGCCGTTGCTGGCGTCGCTGGGGCTGGCGCAGTTGGCAGTGATACGACGCCTGCGTGTGGCGCTGTTTTCCACCGGTGATGAACTGCAGGTGGTCGGCGAACCGTTGCAGGACGGGCAAATTTACGACACTAACCGTTTCGCCATCCGCTTGATGTTGTCGCAGTTGGGTTACGAGGTGGTGGATTTGGGGATCGTGCGCGATGACCCTACCGCGCTGCGTCAGGCGTTTAAGGATGCCGCCGCTGTCGCCGACGTCGTCATCAGCACCGGCGGCGTTTCCGTCGGCGAAGCGGATTACACCAAACAGATGCTGGATGAACTGGGCGATATTCATTTCTGGAAACTGGCGATCAAACCCGGAAAACCGTTCGCTTTCGGCAAACTGCAGAATGCCTGGTTCTGCGGCCTGCCGGGCAATCCGGTTTCCGCCGTGGTGACATTCTACCAATTGGTGCAACCGTTACTGTCGAGCCTCGCCGGCGACACGCATTGGCGCCTGCCGCCGCGCATCCGGGTGAAAACGGCGACGCCGCTGAAAAAATCGCCTGGTCGGCTCGATTTCCAACGCGGGATTGTTAGCCGTAACGCCGACGGCGATCTGGAAGTCAGAACCACCGGGCATCAGGGTTCCCATATTTTCAGTTCTTTTAGTCTGGGCAACTGTTTTATTGTGCTGGAGGCCGAACGCGGGCCGGTCGCCGCCGGCGAGTGGGTGGAGATAGAACCCTTCAACCTGCTGTTGAGTCATCCATGATGCTACCCGAACTGACAGACGCCGAAGCCCTGCGCTATAACCGGCAGATTGTGCTACGCGGTTTCGATTTCGATGCGCAGGAAAAACTGAAATCCTCGCGTGTGTTGATTGTCGGCCTCGGGGGATTAGGCTGCGCAGCATCGCAGTATTTGGCCGCCGCGGGAACCGGCCACCTGACCCTGCTCGATTTTGATACCGTGTCGCTTTCCAACCTGCAACGTCAGGTACTGCATCGCGATGACAGGATCGGCATGACAAAGGTGGCTTCCGCCGCCGCTACCCTGCAGGACATCAACCCTCATGTCGTGCTGGAACCGATTAACGGCGTACTGGATGACGCTGCGCTACAGGCGCTGATCGTCAGACACGATGTGGTGGTGGATTGCACCGATAACGTTACCGCCCGGGATCAACTCAACCGCGGGTGCTATGCCGCAAAGACAGCGCTGATCTCCGGCGCAGCCATTCGGATGGAAGGCCAGATCAGCGTATTTACCTATCAACAGGATGAGCCCTGTTACCACTGCCTGAGCCGTTTGTTCGGCGACTCGGCGCTGACCTGCGTAGAGGCTGGCGTCATGGCGCCGCTGGTCGGCGTGATTGGTTCGTTGCAAGCGCTGGAGGCCATTAAAGTGCTGACGCATTATGGTCAGCCGCTGGTGGGGAAATTGCTGTTGTTCGACGCAATGACGCTGCAATTCCGGGAGATTCGGCTACCTCGCCACCCCGGCTGCTCGGTTTGCGGCGCGACCGAATAGTCACCATACCGGAATTTTATTGGTGTAAGATGGCGGCCTGACTTCCCAACAGGCCGTCTATCATGGCAGAAGACATCACCCTCGAAGAACGTATTCAGAACTCCATTACCCGCGTCGCTAAGGTGGTATTTCCCACCAATATTAACCATCATGCCACTCTGTTCGGCGGCACTGCGTTGGCCTGGATGGACGAAATCTCCTTTATCACCGCGACACGTTTTTGTCACAAACCGCTGGTTACGGTTTCCACCGAGAAGATTAATTTCAATACGCCGATTCCTTCCGGCACCATCGTCGAACTGATCGGCAAGGTTAGCCGCATTGGACGTACCAGCCTGACGGTCGATGTCGCCGTTTATCTGGAGCACATGTATGCGGAAGGTCGAACCCAGGTGATTTCCGGCCAATTTAATTTCGTCACCGTTAACGATGAAGGGCGCCCCGTCCCGCTATTTTGACCATCGCGTATATCCGGCGTTGGCCTCACCGTCGCCGGGTGTTCACCCGCAACTGCACGTCTGATTTCCGCATATTCAGGATATGTGCCGGTATGTTTATGCTTTTTTTGCACCAACACAGCGTAAAGAGGCGTTGAAGCCTCAGGGGATCGGTGCCAGAGTATGAGGAGTCGTTCTGTCATCTAATCAGAGGATTTCACCATGAATAATGCATTCCTTCAGGCGATTAAGGCCCGTCGTTCTATTTATGCCCTCAGCAGCACGCTACCCGTTTCAGAAGATCAAGTGACTCAAATGATTACCGATGCCGTCAAATTGAGCCCGTCAGCCTTTAACTCGCAAAGCTCTCGCGTGGTTATTCTGTTTGGCGAACAACACCAGAAAGTATGGGATATCGTCAAATATCAATTGCAGAAAATTGTTCCAGCTGAGGCTTTTGACGCCACCGAGAAAAAACTGGCGACATTCGCCGCCGGCGCCGGTACCGCTCTGTTTTATGAAGATACTGAAGTCGTAAAATCCCTGCAGGAAAAGTTTGCCGCTTATGCCGACAATTTCCCCATCTGGTCCGAACACTCCACCGGCATTGCGCAGTTCGCCGTCTGGACTGCATTGGCACAGGCCGGGATAGGCGCTTCACTGCAACACTATAATCCGTTGATCGACGACGATATTCGTCACGCCTGGCAGTTGCCTGAAAGCTGGAAACTGCGGGCCCAGTTACCCTTCGGCGCCATCGCCCAATCCGCCGGAGAGAAAACCTTTATCCCGGATGAGCAACGCTTCCGCGTCTTCAAATAAGCACAGCGTTGCCAGCAGTTACCCCGAAGTAACCAGATCACTATAAAGTAACTTATTGTTTAATAAGAATTTTAACGATACCATTCCGTTCACTGTGCTGTCGGAACTTCTTGCTGGAGCAGAGCGAAGTTCCGTTTTCTATCGAAAATTCATAAGGAAAACACATGAGCAAGATTGCGGTTGTCTACTTCTCCGGCTACGGCCACACCCAATATATCGCAGAGCAGGTCGCGGAAAGCGCCAAAGCATCGCTGGTCTCCATCGATAACAACGGTGATATTACCGATGCCGATTGGCAAACGCTCAACGATGCCGACGGTATCATCTTCGGCGCACCGACCTATATGGGTTCCGTTCCCTGGCAATTTAAGAAGTTCGCCGACGCCACTTCTAAAATCTGGTTCACCCGCGGTTGGCAGGACAAAGTCTTCGGCGGCTTTGCCAACAGCGCCAGCCTGAATGGCGATAAGCAAGTTACGCTGATTTATCTGCAAACTCTGGCGTCGCAGCATGGCGGTATTTGGGTCAGTCTGGGTCTGCCGCCGTCTAATACTCAGGCTGCGACACGCAATGACGTCAACAACCTGGGCGGTTCCGTCGGCGCATTAATTCAGTCGCCTTCCGATGCCGGCGCCGATGCTATCCCGGCGGGCGATGTGGAAACGGCACGTCTGTATGGTGCTCGCGTTGCTGAAGTCACCGCACGTCTGCGCGGTTAATCCCTGCGATCGTCTGGACACGCCTTTTCGCGGCTATTGCCGCAACCCAATGCGCCAGATGATAGACAGCCAAAGGGCCGGTTTCCCGGCCCTTTTTCATATTGCCACCAGCCCGATAATCGCCGGCATCGAAAATAAATCGCATCGCCTTCGATAGAACATTATTCTTTTGCATTCCGATCTTATTCCCAGAATAATTTTATTGCCGTAAAAAACGGACACTCACCCTATTCCCTGCCACATAAAAACGCCTCAAACATGTATTAAGACTAATGTGAAAACAAATAATGAAATAACGATAACGACCGCGTCGATAAATACGTTCAGAGGCCAACATGACATTCCAGCGTCATACAGAATAATTCGTATTCGATATCAAACTCATTGTACTGAACATGTTTGAAGGGACTTAATGATGATAGCGCTACCTCAACCTGCTCTCGCAGTGCTCTGGCGCTGGGAACTGTATGGGCATAGCAATCAACGCTGACAACCACCCGGTTATTCTTAACCTGCTGTAATGTATCGTAAGTGGTTTCCTGCTGAAGAGAGAAAATCAAAAAACGGCGCATCTCAAGCGGCAAATGATATACGGAACAAGGAGCGACATACGCATATACACGACCGTCGGCCAACTGTCTTAACAATGGATAAATATCGTCTTCGAACATATCAATCACCTTATAATGAAGATGCAAAAAAATAGCCTTTAAACCATTAATTACAGCGCGGATTTATTCATTAACACCCTGCCGAATTTCACAAATCATCATAAAAATAATCTCAGCCACCCTCATTACAGGGCGTATGTTCCTGATACCACACAACAGGGAAAACGGAATTTTACCGGCATGTTCGGTTATCACCGGTGATGACGCATGATGTTATCCGGCGATCATGACTGACGATGTGCGTTTATGCCATCTGAGAAGCAAAAATGTAAATATGCGGCGCTATGCAAAGACATACCCGATGTTTACTGGCATAACCGGCAAGTTTTTATCTGTTTTGATGTGAGAGACAGTAAAGCGAGATTTCAGGAGAACGAGCAGATGAGAAATGTGGCGGAGAGAGAGGGATTCGAACCCTCGGTGGGGTTGCCCCCACAACGGTTTTCGAGACCGTCCCGTTCAGCCGCTCCGGCATCTCTCCGTAAAAACGGTGCTTATAATGCACGCTTTTATGGCATTTTAACAGGACTAACCGGCGCCTTTGAATTCAAGTGATGACTTAGCGAGCAACACCATGATGAAGTGGCAGTGGAAAAACCCAATATCGACGATGAATGAAGTATCCGAGTGGCGGCAAGCGCTGTCCATTCCGTTAATGGCCCCGCTGGAGGAGTCAGAACACCAGCGTATTGTCATGGTGGCAAAACAATTTTTACGTCAGAAACGACTGGTACCTCTGCAAGGATTGGTACTTGATGAGTTAATGGCCAAACGCATTGCTCTGCTGTTTTCATTGCCAGTGATGGAACTGGGCATCGAATGGCTCGATGGTTTTTACGACGTATTGATCCATCCAGCACCTTTTGAGGTCGAGGGCGAATGGATGGATGACAATGGGCTGATTCACAGCGGCACCAGTATACAATCAGGGCAAAGCTGGGATCAGGGCCCGGTGATCCTCAACTGGCAGGAGATTCAGGACTCGTTTGATCTCTCCGGCTTTAATCTCGTTATCCATGAAGTCGCCCACAAACTCGATCTCCGGGGCAATGGCCACGTTTCCGGCGTACCGGCCATGCCGCTACGCGAGGTTGCGCTTTGGGAGCAACACCTGCATGCGGCGATGGATGCATTGCGCGAAGAAATCGAACTGGTGGGCGAAGACGCCGCCAGCATGGATCCCTATGCAGCGACCGATCCCGCAGAGTGTTTCGCCGTACTTTCCGAATACTTTTTCAGCGCACCCGACCTGTTGACCGAACGTTTTCCGCAGGTTTATCAACATTTTTGCCGTTTTTACCGCCAATCGCCGCTGGCGCGGTTGCAGCGTTGGCAAACGCAGCACCCATCGTCAGCTGCGCAGCCGGAGTGATGACAATAACGGCAAATTGTTCACAGGCTGGTCGATTGGATGGCGGAAGCGATTTTACCGTTGACAGCCCATGACACGACCGATAATATGCGCCCCGTTCCAGCAATTCCTCTGTAGTTCAGTCGGTAGAACGGCGGACTGTTAATCCGTATGTCACTGGTTCGAGTCCAGTCAGAGGAGCCAATTTAAAGAAAGCAGACGTTCACTGGCGTCTGCTTTTTTGCTTTTTATCAATTGGTTATCCCCTTCTTTAGGTTCGCCCTCGTTCACCAAAAAACACTCGAAGCCATACCCTTTTGCTGGTAAAAATACTGGTAAAGCTGGTTCGATTTCGTTTTTACCAGCAATCGGAGGGAGCCGTCATGTCACTTACTGATACTAAAGTAAAAAATGCCAAGTCGTCTGAAAAGGCGGTAAAGCTTACTGACGGGTTCGGCCTCTACTTGCTGGTGCATCCCAACGGTTCAAAATACTGGCAGTTGGGTTATCGATTTGAAGGAAAACAGAAGGTGTTTTCCATTGGCGTCTATCCTGCTGTTTCACTGGCTGATGCCAGACAACGCCGGGATGAAGCAAAAAAGCTGTTAGCCGCTGGCATTGACCCCAGCGCTAAAAAGCAGGCTGACAACAAAACCATTCAAGAGAAGCGTAACAATACTCGCGCTTTCAAGACCGTTGCTAAAAGCTGGTTTGCTACCAAAACCACATGGTCGGAAGATTATCAGCGTTCGGTCTGGACAAGACTCGAAACCTACCTATTCCCTGACATCGGTAACAAGGACATTTCTGAACTGGATACGGGCGATCTGCTGGTTCCCATCAAAAAGATAGAGAAGCTGGGTTATCTGGAAATTGCTATGCGGGTAAAGCAGTACGCCACCGCCATCATGCGTTATGCCGTCCAGCAAAAGATGATCCGTTTCAATCCGGCCTATGATTTGGAAGGCGCGGTTCAGAAGCCCCAGACCGAACACCGCCCCGCTATTGAACTGGAAGAGATACCTACCCTACTGGAGCGTATTGAATCTTATAAAGGCCGTAGCAGACTGACCCAATTGGCGATTAAACTCAATCTGCTGATTTTTGTCCGCTCCAGTGAACTCCGCTTTGCCCGATGGTCAGAGATCGATTTCAAAAGTGCTTTATGGGTTATCCCTGAACAGCGTGAAGCCATTGAAGGGATCAAGCATTCAGGCCGTGGTGCCAAAATGCGCAGAAAGCATTATGTTCCTCTATGCGATCAAGCACTGGCAATTTTAGAAGAACTAAAAGACCTCACCTATGATGTGAATGGTGATGAAGGTTTTATCCTGACGGGCTGTTATGATGCGATGAAGCCAATGAGTGAAAACACCATTAACAAGGCGCTGCGTAAAATGGGCTATGACACAAAAACCGATCTGTGCGGTCATGGTTTCCGAACGCTGGCGTGTAGTGCATTAATCGAATCAGGTATCTGGCCGGAAGATGTGGTTGAGCTTCAAATGAGCCATATGGAAAAGAACAACGTTCGCGCTGCCTATACTCATAAGGCCAAACACCTTGAGCAACGCCGCCTGATGCTGCAATGGTGGGCTGATTTTCTGGATGCTAACAGCAACGGGATGGTTAGACCGTTTGAGTTTTCGCAGAATACAAAAGGATACTGATCAGTACGAACAGCACTTTTGAGCACTACATGGTAGCGTCTTAATTGAATCGGGTATCGGTCAGGAAGATGTAGCTTTCAAATAAGCCACACGAAAAGACCTGTGCCCGAACTTAATGAACAGCGTCCCCTGATGCTGTAATAATAGGCTGGTTTTCTGGATAGTAAGATGTAATCTCAAGGGGATTGGTGTGTCTATCGATTATCTTTAGGAAACAATAATGTTGCCAGTGCACATACCGCTGATAACACTGAAACGATTGTCAATGTGTAAAAATAAGCCAAACCATTAGATAATCTAGCCTCTTGAGTGCTTAAAAACTGTATGCAGAAAGCACTAAATACCGGACCACCTAAGCGCTGTAATATGTTTAAAGAAGTTGCTGCCGAAGGTAGTTTATCCTTAGATATTGTGAAGTAAGCTAATGTCGTAGATGGCACACCAATCAATCCTTGGCCTACACCAGTAACCAGAAGAGCTAATGCAACAGAAATACTATAGTGAAATGCAAAAAATGAAGTTTCGAGAGAGAATAACACAGTTCCCAAACAAGAAATACATGCCCCATAAAAAGCAGTATTCCTCATTCCTAATAAATTTATTATTTTTGCGACAAAAACAAATGAAAGGATCATGCCAACGCCTAATGGTGCAAGCATTAGCCCCAAATGTTCTGGACTTTCTCCCATAATGTTAATTAAAAAAAGCGGCACCATAATTTGACAGGAGTAAATAATTCCATTCAAGAAAAACTGGACAAAGGAACTAATAGTGAAGGTTTTATTTTTAAACAAAAATACATCAAGCAATGCATTTTCATTATTTATTTTTGACCAAAAAATGAAAACAAAAAGAAGAGCAAGTCCTGATAAAAAAGCGATTTTCCCACTTATTACTGGGAAATAATTTATTCCTAGCAACAATAACGAAACACCAAAAGTTATAAATACAAATCCATATACATCAAATACTTTAACCTTATAGTCACGATGATCATCATTTAATGACAAGAATGCCATAACCATTCCAATCAAACTGATGGGTATGTTCAGAAAAAATAACCAATGCCAATCACCGTAACTAAGTATAACACTTGCTATTAGGGGACCTAAAAGTGGTGCTAGAACTATTGTGGCTGCAGCATAGCCTGAAACCTTTGCTAAATTCCTACCTGAATTTACAGCCAGCATCATCTGAGATAAAGGTGCCATTAACCCACCGAATAATCCCTGAAGGATTCTGAATATGATAAGTGAACCAATAGACCATGATATGCCGCAAAAAAAAGAGGTTAGTGCATAACCCAAAAAGCAATAAATGTATAATTTCTTAATGCCAAATTTCCCGACCAACCATCCACTCAATGGTATAACAAGTGTTACTGCCATCATATAGCCAGTAGAAACCCATTGAACTATAGAAATTTTTTTAGAAAAGTGGCTTGATAACTCTGACAAAGAGACATTTACAATAGTTGCATTGAGAAGTGAAATAAACGACCCAATCACAGCAATAAAAATAACCTTCCAAAGATAAGTACTTATTGTAGTATTTTCTTTACTTGCCATGATATTCATCACATTAAAAAGAGACAATTTTAGTATAACGCTTTTTTTCTTAAATGGAATACGTCCAGTTTTGCATTATGTGCTTTTACATTATCACATGAGGAAAAGGCACTATACAAATGCACTGTAGAGCAGTTATATATAAATCTATTGATACGACGGCAAACCCTCGTTTGTTATGGTAGTGATTAATAAATCATACTAAATCACAACGGTAAGTTTAACGACATATCGAAATTAGATGACAGGCATCACAAATTTATTAATATATAAAAAAGGTTTCAATCATGACTAAAGCTAAAAAGATAATTGTTATTGGAGGTACAGGTTACGCGGGTTCAGCTATTGTACGTGAAGCTGTTAAGCGTCAGCATCTGGTTACCTCAATAAGTCGCTCTGAGCCAAAAGAACCCATAGATGGGGTGGAATACATCATATCCAGCACTGCAGATAACGAAATCATGGTGAATGGTTTTGATGTTGTTGTTGGGGCACTATCACCAAGAGGTAGTAATGTTGGCACTCTCGCTAAAACCTATGAAAATTTAGCAATTAAAGCAGCTGTGAATGATGCTCGACTTATACTAGTAGGAGGTTTCTCATGCTTGAGGCCAGCTCTTGGTGAGCCACGAATGATTGAGGCAGGGGGATTTCCAGAAGGGACGCCTGAAGAAATTATTGTGGAAGCGAAGGAAAATATGGATGTTCTAAATAATCTACTGAAAGATTCAACGGGTGTAGATTGGCTGTTTGTTTCTCCAGCGCTTGAATTTTCCTCATGGACTCCGGGAGAAGATCTCGGGTACTATCGTGTTGGTGATGATGTTGCTCTTTTCGACGAAAACGGAAAGTCAGCTATTAGTGGCATAGATTATGCTCGTGCTATTCTGGATGAAATAGAAAATCCCAAAAAACATCGAGTTCACATAGGTATTGCTTACTAACATTCAACATGGTGCTATTAAATAAACACATTTATTTTACTAGCACCGTCCTTTAATAGATCAGTATCATGATTATTTTTCATTAATAACATGTAATTTAAAGCAAATTAAAACATTCGACACAGCGGGGGGAACCTAAAAAATATAAAAAAACTCAACAAACCACATAAAAAAACAGCAGAAACCAACTTATAGAAAAACCAGCCTTGCATCAAGACATCATGTTTATCAAACATAATAAAACCCAGATCTGATTGCTCTCCCAGACCTTCAAAAACTATTTTAGTATCTATTTATATAATAGTATCAATCAAGTATTCCTTTAAATCGTGCTGAGATTGTATTATCTGATCTCATAAGGAAAAGCAGGAATAGCTTTCATCACTCGCAGTCTAATGCGCATCATCAGCATAACTGTATTTATTTTACATGAAACCTGCTAATGCCTTACCACCCCATTTACAAAATAGGTGGTCAGCCTTATTCATGCATGGTATTTTTAGCATCAGATTTTATCATATAGTATAAGGATATCATCATGCATTTCCTAGACAGAATAAAAAAAGAGATGTCAGAGGGGATCGTGAAAGCGATTCTGGAACATCATGGTTATCGGGTTATTGATACGGGTATTGAAAAAGTTATAAGAGAAGTATCCTGCCTCCCGCAGGATTTATATAACACTCTCGGTTTTCCAGACGCAATGAGACGTCTCCCCGATTTTGTCATCATGAATGTGGACCAGACGAATAAAATACTGGTAGATGTGAAATATCGTTCAACATGGGACAACAATTTACTATTTGATGAAAGAACCCTGACTCAGTTAAATTATTACAAAAACATTACGCTGGTAGTGGTTAATAGTAATCCGCCGCCACCTCCACCTACAATGAAAAATCACAAACCCACAGGGGCTTATATACGGTGTATTTGTCTTAAACATGAGAATGGTAAAAATTTTGTCAGATGGCGTGGACATTCCTATGACTGGGTAGAAATTACCGCCGAAAAAGTGAAGAACTATCAATGGTTCTCAACGTGTTATCTGTGGGAGGTTTTCGACGGCGTATCGTCAACAGATGACGTGCATTAGTCGCGACCAGATCTGACATATCAGCTTGAAAGAGTGAGAGTTACCGGTTTTGATATGGGTGTCGAATCCTTATACAAAACACTAGAGGTAACTCTCATGTTGCATACTAACAATCCTGTCATCAAACACAAAGCGGGTTTACTGAATCTGGCCGAAGAACTTGGTAATGTTTCGAAAGCCTGTAAAGTCATGGGCGTATCGCGCGATACTTTCTATCGTTATCGGGAGTTGGCTGAACAAGGCGGTGTGATGCGTTAATCAACCGAAGTCGCCGTAGTCCGAACTTGAAAAACAGAACCGATGCAGCAACGGAC
>NZ_CM001857.1:2862207-3039843 GCF_000400505.1 Musicola paradisiaca NCPPB 2511
ACCGATCGCGGAACGGAATATTGTGGACGGATTGAACATCATGATTACCAGCTTTATCTGGCGATTAATGATATAGACCACACGAAGACCAAAGCGATGTCGCCACAAACCAACGGTATCTGCGAACGGTTCCATAAGACGATATTGCAGGAGTTTTATCAGATGACATTCCGTAAAAAACTGTACGGAGACATTGATACTCTGCAATCGGATCTTGATGAATGGTTGCATTATTACAATAATGAACGAACTCATCAGGGAAAAATGTGCTGTGGGCGGACGCCGATGGAAACATTACTTGATGGAAAACGCATCTGGGCTGAGAAAAATTTAAGCCAGATGTAATCTGACAGACACCTGTATAAATAACCGGTAACTGTCAGATCAAGTCTGAGCTAATACACTTTAAATTATCAAAAAGGTGGTCATTCTGGTGGTCTTGACAGAATGAAGATTCAGGTTTAGCTTACATATTAGCCAGTTACTGGCAAAGGCGATCCCAGTCAGAGGAGCCAAATTCTTGTTTTCATGCATCCTTGCGAATCTTTATGTGGTACCGATTCAATAAGTTGGCGTGAAAAATCTTCCCGATGCATTTTCAGTTTTCCCTCTGCATCGGGAGAATTTGGTGGTCAGATTTGGGGTCTTTCCGGTTCGATAATGGCGTGACCCGCATATGTCGCTTAACAACACGAAAATCCGCAACGTAAAACCCTCCGCAAACCCCGTCAACGTTTCCGATTCGCATGGCTTGTCGTTGTTGGTTTATCCCGTCGTTATGCCGCAGTTACCCGTTGTTCATGAGATTGTGAAGGTCGGGCTATTTGGTTGAACGGAATAAAATAGTCAACTTCAAACTGGCTGGTATCTATCGCGCCATCAGGCTTGCGCCGACAACGCACGATCTCCACATCATTGTTTCCCATCTTCGTATAGGGCCGGCCAGGGAGAATATGGTGATATATTGCCCGAAGAAAGGTTTGATACTCCTGCAAATTGCCGATAAAACGGAATCGCAGATAACTATCCACATCAGTGCCCTGCTCCCCAATACCGTCGTCATCCGCAAGCAGTTCTTCCGCATGAGTGATGACACCAACATCATAGTTCACCCTCACCTGGCGTTTGATGCGGTTATCGTCCGGATAAACCGTCGAAGACACATAGATAGACACATCCGCAGCATGACTACGGCCGCATGCCTTCTCCCATAACACCGGACGACGGGCGATATCATTCACCTGAACCAGATCATCGACCACCTGGGTATATTCGAAATGACAGCGGTTTGCCGGCAGCCGGGGCAACGCCACCACCTCAGGAACCGGCACCGCATTCACATTGGGCCGCAGAGACGGTTGCAGGCTGGAGAAATCCCATGATGACTGCTTACGGTAATGGCCCGGCGACGTGCCGAAGTGTTTTTTGAACGTGCGGGTAAAGGACTGTTGGGAATCAAAACAGTAACGCAACGCCACTTCCTGAATGGTCTGGCTGGTGAGCTTCAGTTCTACCGCCGCCTGGCTCAGACGCCGGTTACGAATATAGGTTCCGAGCGAAATACCGGTTTCTTTCTTGAACATCCGCTGCAAATGCCATTTGCTGTAACCCGATTTCGCCGTCACGTCGCTGATCATCAGGGGGCTTTCAAGATGGCTTTCAATCCAACCGACCAGATCGGCGATAAATCTCATAATAGGCGGCATGATGGATAACATGATTTTAACTCCCATTGAGAAGGGTAAAACACCTACTGATTGAACAACCCGGCAGATTAAAATGCCGGCGTATCAATGCCATGATGACTAATGCCCTGCCGATGCCGGCCCCGTTCGGGTGAATGGGGGACGGGCAAACCAGATGATCACGATCAACCCCATGAACCCCCAGCCCAGCACATAAAAATAATCGATGGTGGAGGCCATCCACGCCTGCTGTTGCAACGTCTTGTCCACCTGCGCCAGATTGGCCTGGCTGATCCCCCCCATCAGGTTGAGATAGCTCACTGCAGATGGGTTATAGACCGACACGCTCTCACTCAGGATCGCATGGTGATAAATCTCACGGTGCGACCAGAGCCAGGTGGTGAGCGACGAGGCGAAGCTGCCGCCCAGCACACGCAGAAACGTCGCCAGACCTGACCCTTCCGCCACGTCTTTGCCGTGCAGGCTGGATAGCAGGATGGAGGTCAGCGGCACAAAGAAAAACGCCACCCCGCTCCCCATAAACAGCTGCACGCCCGCCACAGTCGCAAAATCCACATGGGTATTGAATTGCGCCCGCATCAGGCATGACAGCCCCATGATCACAAACGACACAGTGGCGAGCAGACGCAGATCAACCCGGTTGCCATAACGGCCGATGATCGGCGTCAGCAGCATCGGCAACATCCCCATCGGTGCCGCCGCCAGGCCGGCCCAGGTGGAGGTATATCCCATCCAGGTCTGGAGCCACTGCGGTAGGATCACGTTGATGGCGAAAAACGCAGCGTATCCCAGCATCAGCGACAAAGTGCCGACGGTGAAATTGCGATCGGCGAACAGCCTCAGATTGACGATTGGATTGCTCTCTCCCAATTCCCAAATCACAAACGACACCAACGCAACCGCCGAAATAATGGACATGACGACAATTTCCGACGAGCCGAACCAGTCCAGATCATTACCTTTATCCAACACAACTTGCAGCAAACCGACGCCAAGCACCAGCAGCCCGATGCCGACATAATCCACGCTGGCGCGTTCGGTACTGTCTTGCCAATCGCGCAGCTGCATCCAGACCACGAACGAGGCGAATATGCCGATCGGCACATTGATATAGAAAATCCACGGCCAGGAATAATTGTCGGTAATCCACCCACCGGTAATGGGGCCGACGATCGGGCCGACGACCGTCACCATCGCCAACAACGCCAGCGCCATGTTGCGACGAGAAGGCGGGAAGATCATCAGCAACAACGTCTGACACATGGGGTACATCGGGCCGGCGAAAAAACCCTGCAATGCGCGGAAGACGATCAGTTCCGTCATGCTGTGCGAAAAACCGCAGAGAAACGACGCCAGGCTGAATAACAGCACCGAAACAATAAACAACCGACGTTGACCGACAATGCGCGAAAACCAGCCCGTCAACGGCAGGGAAATGGCGTTACACACGGCAAACGAGGTGATCACCCAGGTACTCTGATCCGAACTGACGCCCAGATTCCCGGCAATCGTCGGCAGCGACACATTGGCTATCGTGGAGTCCAGCACCTGCATAAATGTCGCCAGCGATATCGCCAGCGTCGCCAGCGCCAAGCTCGGCGGCGTAAAGGCGGCTTTATCGTTCATCGCGGCTAGCCCCGGCTGCCCGTTAGCGGCAGGCTGTTGTCGTGCAGAATTTTCGCCACCAGCTTGTCGGCCTGCTGCAACGGATCGTCATACACATCCGTACTGTAGCGCGGCGTATTAACGGTGGCCGTCGGCAACAATTCGCCGTGGTTGTCGCGGAGATCGACCCGAGCCTGCATCGACAGCCCGATACGCAGCGGGTGCTGCTTCAGCGCCTCGGGATCCAGCGCGATGCGTACTGGCAATCGCTGTACTATCTTGATCCAGTTACCGCTGGCATTTTGCGCGGGCAGCAGCGAGAACGCGCTGCCGGTACCGATCCCCAGGCTCTGTATCGTGCCGTGATACTGCGCGTTGTCGCCATAGATATCCGCCGTCAGGGTCACTGATTGCCCTAACCGCATCTGTTGCATCTGGCTTTCTTTGAAATTGGCATCAACCCAGACCTGTTCGAGCGGAACAATGGACATCAGCGTCGCACCGGCGCTGACCCGCATCCCCACCTGCACCGCACGCTTGGCGACATAACCACTGACCGGCGCGACAATAGTGCTCCGCGCCCAGTCCAGATATTTGCTGCGTAAATCGGCTACAGCGCTTTTGATATCCGGATGATCGTCAATCACGGTGTTGTCCACCATCGCCTGATTGGTGCGCAAGCTCTGCTCGGCTGCATCGAGCGCACTACGCGCGCTGTTGACCGCGTCCTGATAATGCGCCAAATCTTCGGTGGAAATAGCGCCTTTGGCCACCAGGCCCCGGCGGCGATTGTAATCGCCAATCGCCTGTTGCAGCGCCACCTGCCTGGACACCACTTGGGCCTGATAGTTGTCGACGGTGCTGTAAAGCCCCCGAACCTCACGCACGGTCTTGGCCAGCGAGGCTTCCGACTGTTGCAGCGCGATCAGCGTGTCGCTCGGGCTGAGCTGCACCAGCACCTGCCCTTTCTCCACATAATCGCCGTCATCAACACTGACTGTTGTCGCTGTGCCGCTGATTTGAGGCGTCAACGTGATCAGGTTGCCGTTCACATAAGCATCGTCGGTGGCTTCATAAAAACGCAGATAAAACTGGTAGTAAGCGCCCCATCCCGCAGCAGCCAGCAACAGCACAATGAACAGAATGGCAAACTGACGTTTACGTCGTCCGGGTGCCGGAGAAACGGAAGTGGAGGTGGTATCCATCATGTCATTAACCTTTTATGTATCCAGCCAGTTTGTTGCTCTGAAGCGTTCCTGGCGCTTACGCAATCCAGCCGCTCATTGGCGGCGCCCTGCCAATCTCCTACCCACGGTGTAAACCGTTTAGTAGGGCAAATAACGGGCGGTAACGTCATCCGGCAGCATTTTGGTCAGTAAACGTACCAGTTGCTCCGCCTCTTCCTGCGTCAAACGGGTCGTCAGTTGCACCGGCAACACTTGCATGCCTTCCTGCTCGAACAGTTGGCAAATCGCCCGCCCCTTGTCCGTCAAAGCCAAAATTATCTGACGTTTATCATTGGGATGCGGCTGGCGCAGAATCAGCTCCCGTTTCACCATCCGTTCAATCATGCGGCTCAAAGCACCACCGTCCATCATGACGTTTTTGCTTACATCCACTGGGCTGGTGAACCCTTTATGTATGCAGATCAACACCTTGAACTGCGGCGCCGTGATATCGCTATCCGCAAAATAGTCGTTGAGAAGGTGATCCTTAAACTGGTTGGCCAAATGAATCAGCAGGCCGAGCATTTGGAGTTCTTCCGTCGTTTTTTTCATATCACAAAATTGACCAGGCATTAATTTCAAATGACTTTACTGCCTAGTCAACTAAATCACAATATCGATTCTTGTTTGCATCCAGATTTTATGTGGCAATGCGTGCTATCCCGCCCTTATCAACCGGGATAGAGGTAAACACATGCGCCCGACGGTAAAAAAGGAACCGAGGAGGAATGCATAACTCAATGGAGTATGTGCTTCGTTTTACTCAGCACATCGGTCGTAGAACGGGTGATTCGTACATGACCAGTGTGGGAGAAACGCAGTGCCCGAACGGCATCAAAAAAATATTGGAAGGGAGATACATCATTACCCTTGCCCACATTCCGTTTGCAGACAAGGGCATTGCAACATTACCGTGCGGCGGGTTTTACCTTGTCGAGCACACCATGAATCGCCGCCGCCAGTTCGTTGACTTCAAATTTGGCGACATAAGAATCCGCCCCGACGTTGCGCACATGGTCTTCGTTGGCGCTGCCGGACAGTGAAGAATGGATGATCACCGGAACATTTTTCAGAAACTCTTCGCGTTTGATATTCCGCGTCAGCGTAAACCCATCCATTTCAGGCATTTCCAGGTCTGTCAGCACAAAGGCGATTTTATCGGAAATCGGCCTGCCTTCTGACTGCGCTTCCAGCGCCATGGCTTTAATTTTGTTCCAGGCTTCCAGACCGGTGACGTGCATGATATAGGGGATACTCATGATCTTAAGCCCCTGTTCAAGCATGGTGCGCGCCACTTTAGAATCTTCAGCCACAATAGCGACGGCCCCCGGCTTAATATCGAACGTCTTATCTTCGACTTTCTCAATCTTGATTTCACGCTCGGTCGGGATGATGTCATGCAGAATCTGCTCAACATCCAACACCAGCGCCAAACGGTTGGTGTTCGGATCGTTATCGAGACGGGCAATACTGGTGATATAACTGCTGCCGACGCCGGCCTCGGCCGTATTGACCTGGCTCCAGTCAAGCCGAACGATATCATCCACCGATTCCACGGCAAACGCCTGAGTGCTACGCGCATATTCCGTGACCAGAAGAATATTCAGCCCGGTGTTTGGTACGCTGCCCACCACTTTGGGAAGATCGATGACGGGAATGATTTGACCGCGAATATTGATCATACCCAACATCGGCGGCACCATACCCGCGGCTTTGGTCAACTCCGGCATCGGAACAATTTCCCGGAGTTTAAACACATTGATACCGTATAGCTCTGATTCTTCTTTACCAGTAGGAGACCCCAAACGGAACAGCAGCAGTTCAAACTTGTTAGATGAGGTAAGATTAGTTCTTTCCTCAATCTCTCTTTGAAATTTATCCATTCTGTCCTCAATACGAATATTTATTTAATGTACGGTAACAAGGCAAATTAGTGACAGCAAATTGGGATTAATCCCATAGCCACTCACTGTACGCGATTAATAGCACTCTTCAAATAACTCTTGGTTCTTATCTGCCATGAAAAAGAAAATATTTGTCTCATATTGTCTGTTGCATCTTCCTGTTTTTAAAAAGCATAGACCAGCCGCTCGACATCCACCATTTTTCTACTGTCGATGACATTCGCCGTACTAATCGGTCACTGTCTTTCTCCGTTATCGTTGTATTCAATAACAGATAATCATGACTGTTATCACATTATTGAGCGTTGTCTTTCTTTCCGGATCACGGCAAATCGCATCAATCAAAATGCATCGGTTAAGCTATTGAGTAAATATCGGCAGAGGCAATATCACCCCATAAACGACGAACACTTTAAACACGAGGCGTATCGAAGTTTCCATCGACCAAGATGGGTAAAGAACATGACGCCGCCGGTATAAACGATCCAGATAAGCGCATTGCCTAAAAAAAAGTCATCCCCGATGCCTGAGTAAAAAAACCTGCATCGGCGTAGCCTCGAATCATGTCATCCTCCGACGAAACGCCCTACGCCAGCCCCCATTTTTGAGACTGCGCACGCAACATCATCAAGAAAGCGCCGGACTTCATTTTCGCCTCAGCGACAGTAGGTATACTGCCTTCAAGCGGCACTATTGCCGAACAGGTTGCGCCGGCGGGCCTTGTCCGGTGCCTATTTTGCAGCTATCGATGGCTGCCAATTGCGGGACGCCTGAATGAACCCACCGTCAGACAAAGTCATCCATTCGTTAGTCTGCCTGGCCGTTTTCCTCGCCTGGTTTGCGCTTTCATTGCTGTTTACCGTACTTCCCGGCTACCGCGCGCTATATCGTGCAGGTCTGGCTACGCCGTTGCTGTATCTCGCTATCTGGCTGCCTTTTGTTTTGATCGCCTGGCGGCAGTACCAGAAACATTACGGACTGATGCCGCTGGGTAAACTCCATCCTGGAAAATCGTTATTGCCGATGCTGGCGCTGTTATTGCTGGCACTGATACACGGCCTGTTCGGCAAGCCGGAACGCTGGATGATGAGCCTCCCCCAGATGCCATCGCTTAGCCTCTATCTGCTGATCCCCACCATGTGCCTGCTGGCGCCAGTGATTGAAGAGGTTATCTTTCGCGGTTTTCTACTCAATGCCCGGTTAGGGTGGGGAAAACATGCGACCCAGATTACCGTCATCCTGACATCGCTGATCTTCTCTCTCAGCCATGCTCAGTACCTGTCGCCCACCACTTTCGTCTGGCTATTCGTCTTCTCAGTCATCCTGTGCCAACTGCGGCTGCACACCAACAGCCTGCTGGCGCCCATCGTGCTGCATGCGCTGAATAACATGTTGTCAATCACAGCGGTACTGGCGGTTGGGCGATGACATCATCCCCCACGCCGCACTCATGCCCATAAACAGGCACGTTTCCCTGAAAATTCAATTTATTCCGTCACATGCCAGTATCATTTTCACGCCTGGTAAACCAACACCGATAGGCTGAGACCGGCACGTTTCCAGCAAAGACTTATCCATTCAACGTTTCTGCAACAAGTAACTATTTTCAAAACCGGGCAGACTGCCGATCACATCAAAACCATTGAAATAACCACCGGCACGTAGCAGGTCTACAGCAGGCCCTACTTCTGGTGAGAATTCATGGTCGCGGTAATCATCAAACACAATAAAACCGCCTTTTACTACGGTGGGGGAATATAACAAGAAGTCGAGCAGTACATTACGGCCTCTATGGCCACCATCAATATGCAACATTACAGTATGTGGATTAAGCACCAACACACGTTCGATGCTTAACTCGGAATAGCCGCGAATCAAGTGAACCTCAGGAAATAGGCGTTCATGATAAAAACGCAGTTCACTCTCCTGATTGGGTAACTCCATAGGATCGATACTAATAAGACGGCGTGCTTAATCTCACTACACGTTAGCCGCCCCTGGCCTATTGCCGGATAATAGACTGGTTGATGCCATAGGTCGGATGGGAACCGGCATCGTGCATTTGGCATAATATTCACTGTGTTATATAGCACCGCCACATGTGTTGTTTCATTAGTGTGTCCCTTAACGATTTTCTTTACAATCAGGGACTTGATTTCACCATAAAAAGTTCTTTAATTCGGCCCGCTACAATTTTCCCGATGAAGTATAGGCACTGATTTCTCCCATACTGCCACCTGAAAGAGGATCTTCCCCAGGTGGGCATCCTTACTTTACGCACAGACATGTCATGCATGACATATCCTGGGTTCTTTGCTCTGGCGCGCCCTGGCGGGATTTACTTGAGCGTTATCGTCAGTGATCGAAGAGAAAGCCAGTCAGGACGGACGTCGGCCCCTCGACACGCGCCGGTATAAAAAACGCAATGTGTGGAGTGTTGCTTTGCGATACTCAACGAAAATCGCCGTATTGCCACCCGCTCGGAAAAAACAACCAGAAGCGACTTGAAGGTGCGAAAACTGGAGGCTATCAGGTTATTTTTAAAGCAGCCGTTGAGTTAAGGGACACTGCCCACACTATTTTCTCCCCTCAGATACGACATGTTATCGAAGAATTTCCGTCATCAGCCGCCATATTTACCTGTAGCAACAGATAATGACTTATCTCTCGGCCGACAATCATTCATGAATTTTTTGTATTTCATATGGTTGTGACGATCGATATGACTTTTATAATCGGAGAAAACTATCATTATTTTTTTTCGAGTGATGAAAACGATCAAATGTGTAAAGTTATTCGTCTGATTGACGATAATAAAAAAAGTGTCAGGGAAAAATGATTGAGATAGAAAATGAGTGAAGACATGACTATTCATTAAAGCCAATATTAGCCCACTTATGATAATGACTTTTATCAGGCTGATTAGTTTAGCCGTTATTCCATATATTTTGTGCGGTGTAACTTTGTACACCAGCCATTTTACTCTGGGTGTTCAGGCAAAAAACCGAACGTATTCAAATACGCGAGGTTCATTCATCATGTTCACTCCTTTCGGCCCTCTTGCATTATTGCCTGTGTACGGGGTCTGACGGCGTGCCTCAATAGATAGTCAGTCAGATAAAAGAGGGGATTTATTATTACAGGCAGATCATTCACTGCTCTGGTTAATAATCTACTCTTACCTTGTAGGCCACGATGCTTATTTCACTCAGCATTACATTGATGATTTCCCCCCTGACATATCGCATCAGTAGATAACGTTTCACCTCAATGCTGATGCAGTTTTCCTCACAGAAAACAACTTGATTTTCACATGTTGTCTGCAATAGCAAAGGAGCAGAAATGAATATATCAAACTGGCGTATTGGCTATCGCATGGGGAGCGGTTTCGCTTTTCTGGTGTTGATGCTGTTTTTTGTCAGCATACTATCAACATCAAAACTCTCTGATTTTCATGAAGATGCCAAATTAATTGTCACTGATGTCTACCCCGACACTGTCGCCGCTAACGATCTGATCGACGCGGTAAACAGTACCCTGGTGGCTTATCAGCGCTTATTGCTGGTGTCGGATGAAAAGCAAGTTGCCGAGACGCTCACCATGATCAACGGCTTTCGCAAACAGGTCGGAGAACTGATCGATAAGCTGGATGGCGATGCCTATGAGGAAAAAGGCCGGGGCGTCATGGATAAAATAAAAAAAATTCGCCCACTCTTTTTAGCCTCCGGCGACAGACTTATCGCACAGCTCAATGCCGGTGATCGCGATGGCGCCATCGGCGAGTTCACCACGACGATGAACAACGTGCAACGCCAGTACCGCGAGCAAGTGCGCCAGTTGGTCGACTATCAGGACGACATCATGCACAGCATGGTGGATGAGATGACCGATAGTTACACCCAAACCCGGGCATTGCTGCTGTTTATTTCCGCGCTCAGCGCGATCGCCGGTTGCATCATCGCCTGGCTTATCACCCGTAGCGTCACCCACCCGCTCCAACAAGCGTTAACCGTCGCCAACAGCGTGGCGCAAGGCGACCTAACCACAAGGATCGTCACCAAAGGCAACGACGAAACCGGCCAGTTGCTGGCGGCGCTGGCAAGAATGAACGACAGTCTGCGCCACATCGTCAGCCAGGTGCGCGATGGCGCGGAAACCATCGCCACGGCAGCGTCCCAGATCGCTGCCGGAAATCAGGATCTCTCCGCCCGGACGGAAGAACAGGCCAGCTCGCTGGAACAAACCGCATCGTCAATGGAACAGCTGACCTCCACCGTCAAAAACACGGCGGACAATACCCAGCAGGCAACACAGATCGCCGATAAAGCGACGGATACCGCCAAACACAGCAGCGACGTTATGGCATCGGTCACACAGCGGATGCGCGGTATCCGCGAATCATCCCAACGTATGGCCGAGATCATCAGCGTTATCGACAGCATCGCCTTCCAGACCAATATTCTGGCGCTGAACGCGGCGGTCGAAGCGGCCAGAGCCGGAGAACAAGGCCGCGGATTCGCCGTGGTGGCCTCGGAAGTCCGCTCGCTGGCGCAACGCAGCGCCACCGCCGCGCGGGAGATCAAGGATCTGATCGACGACTCGGTGGGAAAAATTCAGGACGGTATGCAACTGGTCGATACCGCCGAAACCACCATGACGGGGCTGGTCGAACATGTACAGGACGTTAACAGCATCATCGGTGAGATATCGCAAGCCAGCCGTGAACAGAGCGACGGTATCAACCAGATCAACCTGGCGGTCGGGCAGATAGACACCACCACCCAGCAAAACGCCGCGCTGGTGGAGGAATCTGCCGCGGCCGCCCTGTCGTTACAGGCGCAGGCCGACGCGCTGACGCAAACCGTCAATACCTTCAAGCTGGGCCAGCGCCCTGCTACCGGCGCCACCCGACAACCTGAGCGTCCGGAAAACCGCGAAGTCACGCTGGCGCTGTCATCCACGAAAAATAGCGGCAGCTCGCAGGACTGGACATCCTTCTGATCCCTGACAAACACGGCAGAAACAGCGAAGGGGCCTTGGCCCCTTCGTGATGGTGAGAAAAAAATGCTGTTCCGTAAGGAGTTCAACAAGCCGGAACAGCATCGTTATGCCACAGGGCACAAAACCGATACGACACCCGCTTATTCCGCTTTGCCCGGCAGCGCAAGCCGCTCCAGCGGCCCCACGATGAAGACGTAGGACACCAGCCCCACCAACCCCATGGAACCGACGTACAGAATGGCGTAATCAAACGAGTGAGTCGCAGACAGAATGAAACCGATCACCAGCGGCGTCACGATACTTGCCAGATTGCCGCACATGTTAAACACCCCGCCGGCAATCCCCAGCAGTTCTTTGGGCGAGGTATCGCTCAGCACGCACCAGCCCAAATTACCGAACCCCTTGGCGAAGAACGCAAGACTCATCGCCGCGATAACGATCGACTCCGACCCGGTGTAATTCGCCGCCACAATGGTGCAGGACAACAACATGCCGCAAATAATAGGGAGCTTGCGCGCCACGGTTAAGCTGTATCCTTTGCGTAACAGGTAATCCGAAAACACCCCGCCGAGCAGCCCGCCGATAAAACCAGCGAGCGCCGGAATAGAGGCGACAAAGCCGACTTTGAGTATCGACATGCCTTTAGCCTGATACAGATAGGTCGGAAACCAGGTCAGGAAAAACCAGGTGATCGACGTCAGACAAAACTGACCGATATAGACCCCAATCATCATGCGGTTGATACACACGCTTTTGATATCAGACAGCGTCAGTTTCGTGCTCTGTTCCTTGCGACCCAATTCAGGCTCGCCGCCGCCGTTGCGAATATAATCGAGTTCTTCCTGGTTGATTTTCTTATGGCGATAAGGATCCTGCACATACATCAGCCAAAACGCCCCCAAAATAATACCGATGGCGCCGATATAATAAAAAACATAATGCCAGCTGAGATTATGCAAAATAATCGTCATCAGCGGTGTAATCAGCCCCAGCGAAATATATTGCGCCGCCTGATAAACCGAGGTCACAAACCCGCGTTCTTTATTGGGGAACCACTGTACGCTAAGACGACTATTCGCCGGGAAGGCAGGCGCTTCAATCGCCCCCATTAATAATCTCAGTACAACCAGCGCCATAATAGGGCTGGCGAACTGGTAGATGGTGCCCTGGAATAAGGTCACTAACGACCAACCAATTAATGCCCAACCGTAGACCAGACGAGAACCATAACGATCCAGTAGCCAGCCACCGGGAATTTGCATCGCGACATAAGAAATGCCGAATACGGAAAATGCTAATCCCATCGTTTCCGGATCAAAATTCAATTCTTTACTCATTATTGGCGCCACGACGGAAAGCGTGGCCCGGTCGGCATAATTAAATACCGTGGCAAGGAAAAGAAACAATAAAATGACATAACGGACTCGTGTCCGTTTTACTGCTATTAACGTATTCATATACAACAACTCCTGATTAATAGGGTTGCATTTTTATTTATGGGTAGGATACAGAATGCGTGAAGCGGCCGACTCCGTGCGAGTCGGCTGCCGACGGTCATCAGGGACGCTTGCCGAATTCACAGGACAACGAGGTCCACCGGCGTGCTTGTTCGCTCAGGCTGAACCCCAACCCATGGCGTTCGGAAACCCACATCCGCCCATCCCGCAGCGCCAGCTGTTCGTTGAACAACGGATTGAGCCACTCGAAGTGTTCCAGCCAGGGCTCCAGCGGATAAGCAGCGGCCAAATGGAGATGGACTTCCATAGCAAAGTGCGGCGCCAGTTTGCGACCGTGCTTCGCCGCCAGATCCATGATCTTCAGAAAGGGCGAGATACCGCCGACACGAGGCGCGTCAGGCTGCACATAATCGCTGGCGTTGCCAAGGATCAGCTGTTCGTGCTCGCGAAAGCTGGTCAACATTTCTCCGGTAGCGATCGGCGTATCCAGCGCCGCCGCCAGTGCGGCATGCCCCTCGACATCGTAGGCATCCAGCGGCTCCTCAATCCATACCAGATTAAACTCTTCCATTTTGCGGCCCATGCGGATCGCGGTTTCCCGATCCCACTGCTGGTTAGCGTCCACCATCAACGGGAAAGCGTCGCCCAATGCTTTACGTACTGCGGTCAAACGCCGGATATCTTCCGACGTATCGGGCTGCCCGACTTTCAGCTTGATGCCGCCGATGCCGTTTTCCTGTGAAATCACCACATTTTTCAGCACCTGCTCCAGCGGTGTATGCAAGAAACCGCCGGAGGTGTTGTAGCAGCGCACGGAATCACGGTGCGCGCCCAGCAGTTTCGCCAACGGCAGCCCCGCGCGTTTCGCTTTCATATCCCACAGCGCGATGTCGATCGGCGAAATAGCCTGCACCGCCATCCCGCTGCGGCCCACCGATGCACCGGCCCACAGCAGTTTGGTGTAGATTTTGTCGATATCGTTGGGGTCTTCGCCCAGCAGGTTATCGGCAATTTCTTTGGCATGCGCATAAATGCCCTGCCCGCCCGCACGTTTGGAATAGCTAAAACCCACCCCCTCAAAACCGTCGCGGGTCCGAATTTCGGCAATGATAATCGCCACCTCGGTCAGCGGTTTTTGCCGCCCGGTCAGCACTTTGGCATCACTCACCGGTGTCGCCAACGGCAAAAACGCCAGCGACATCTTTACCCATTCGATACGGTCGCCACTCTCGGCGGCGGTTTTGGCGTTGCCGGCGTTGGCGTAGCTTACGGCATCTGAGTTTGCACTGATGGTCATCTCCACTCTCCTCAATAATGTTTGCGCTAACATTTATGTTTTAACATCAAGAAATGATCAAATGGTCTGTTCTCATTTTGTACATTCGATCACAATAGAATAAAGAAAAAGAAGAAAATGGCCGATAAACAATGCGAACTGCATAACAGCCCCTTCTGCAACTGCACAATATTGTTATCGCAAACAAACAAATTGAACGGTATAGGGTCGTACCGGTGGAAAAACCGGCCCAACAGCGCCGGAGTGCCGGGTTCAACTGGAAAAAAAGCCGATTTTTCACGATAATACCTCCGTTACGTTCAGCTCGATTCACAAGGCGTCCATTGATTGAAAAGCGAAAAAATCTCCCGCAATACTGCCGCGCGCGCCCCCACGCTGGAGGATGTCGCACGGGTTTCCGGACTCTCATCCATGACAGTGAGCCGAGCGCTGAACACCCCGCAGAGAGTGCGACCGGATACCGTTGCGCGCGTGATGGAGGCGGTTCGCGCCACCGGGTATATCCCCAATATGCTGGCGGGTGGGCTGGCGTCGAAGCGCAGTAAACTGATCGCGGTGGCCGTACCGCAGATCAACAACAGTATGTTCGCCGACACCATTCAGGCCATCAGTGATGAACTCTCTGCCCGCGGCTACCACATGTTGCTGTGCGTGGCGGGGTATACCCATGAATCTGAAACGGAAATCGTAGCCGCCATTCTGTCGCGCCGGCCAGACGGCGTTGTGCTGACCGGCATTCATCACTCGCCGGAATTGAAGAAAACCCTGCTTAACGCCAATATTCCCGTGGTTGAAATTTGGGATCTGACGCCGACGCCGCTGGATATGCTGGTCGGGTTCTCCCATGAAAAAATCGGCGACGCTATCGGCCAGTTTCTGCTGACAAAGGGGTTGTCGCGCATTGGCATGATATGGACGGAAGATCGACGGGCGGCGCAACGTAAACAAGGCATGCTGGATCGCCTGCGGCAGCAAGGGCAGCCCCGTATCGACGAAGTGGTCATTCCCCTGCCCGCTACGCTATCGCTGGGGCGACAGAGCGCTCAGAAGTTGTTCAGTCTGAAACGCGAGTTCGACGTACTGGTGTGCAGTTCCGACACGCTGGCACAAGGCGCCATCATGGAGGCGGAATACCACGGCCTACGTGTCCCGGATGATCTGGCGGTGATCGGTTTCGGCGATCTCGACTTTGCCGCCGACAACAAGCCTGCCATTACCACCGTCAGGGTAGATCGCTGGCAAATCGGCAAAGAGGCCGCCACGCTGCTGGCGGATAAACTGGCGGGAGAAAACATTGATACGCCAATACGGGATATCGGTTTTTCCCTGGTCGAACGGGAATCGGCATAATGCCTTTGGCATAATATTCACGGTGTTGCATAACACCACAGCCTGTGGTGTTTCATTGGCAATCAATAACGTCAACCGATTAAGTCTTAATACCCCCTCAGGCATGGCGCCACTGCAATGCATTTATTATTTACTTATTAAGTGGTATATACCCCAAATAATTCGGGTTGCAGCAAGGCAGCCAATACCCCCGTAACTTGAAGCATGACGGGAATATCGATATATACAAGCACCTGATAATATCGAGCGCAACCCAGGGCTAAAACACCATAAAAAATAGCCCTAATGGGGTAGATACTTATTTCACCGCTAATATGCATATTGCCTGCTTTTATTTCTCAAATCGTTTACTTGTTATTTTTTTCGTGATATTTTTCGCTGAATTATAACACTAAATGAAGATTTAATATGAATAACCCATTCACTGCCGCATGGAGCCGAAACGGTAATTTATTGTGTCATGGTCATTGGATAATCACCTATTTAGGGCAAGATTTCACATTACCGGAATCCTATCGGGAACAGCATATGAATACATTGGGTATTTATTCCATCATCGACCCGGAAGATGAATTATATAAAGAGGGTCTGGATGAAGATGACTGGATCTTGAAAAACGTAGAATGGCTTGCCGACTGTTTTGAGCAAAATAACGTACCTATTGAGGAGTTTTATTTTCGCCACTTTTATCGCGCGATTAACCCACAGGATTGGCGTTGTACCAGTTGTGCCGGCTGTATGTAATCCGGCTTATCCGTCGATAATTGGCACGACAATACCGTCAGCCGTCAAACCAGGGGTGAAGCACATTCCTCGCCTTCTGCGCATCCCCCCCCTGGGGGGAACAGGTCACGATCTCGATGCCTATGCACTCAATGCATGCGCGTCAAATATCGATTTAGCATTAACACTGCCGCTGAATGCATCGGCGACTCGAATTACTTGGGGTATAACGATGAATTATCACTACAACTTATTTCAATAAAAACATTCTGAAACTGGTAATACCTAAATAACCCAACTGAAAGCCAATAATCTCCTTCGTTAATTATCCATACCACCTAAATATACCGGTTCGGTAATATTTTTGCGGCCAATTTCGCTGCTGTACAGGCTGATTTTATTCTCATATACTCACCACAAATTCAGTTAAAATTTTTATTATTTTCCGCTATCGGCGTACTATCACGATGAATTATCTACAATCGTGATATTTCATTTCTGGATATTTTCCACTCTAAGGAGGGATAGATGAAAATATTTTTGGCAACACTGGGATCCGCAGGAGATGTTTATCCATTTATTGCTATTGGCGAATCATTGATACAGGCTGGACACGATGTCTATCTCTGTACCAATCCCTATTTCGAAAAAACCGCGCGAGACAGAAAACTGCATTTTATTCCCGTCGGTTCAGTAGACAGTTATTATCAGGCCGTGAATTCTCAACGGCTATGGCACCATAAATCGTCTTATAAAGAGATGTGTTATTTCATCAATACCCAGCAGAAAATGATGTATGACGCATTGGCGCCTCACGTCGATAATACGTCGGTCATTCTCACGTCCCTGTGGGCGTTTTCCGCCAAAATGCTGGGAGAAACCAAAGGCTGCTGCATTATTCCCGTCCGCGTCACGCCTTCTACGTTCATTTCCAGCTACGACCCGCCCTACCACAAAAAGCTGGCGTGGATTCGTCATTTGCCGCTCGGCCTGCGGCGCTTCCTGCTGCATATGGCGGAAAAACACCTGCTCGACCGTGAACTGGCGCCCTTTTTGAATGAATTCAGAAACGGGCTGGGGCTGCCGCATATCGAACGTGTGATCACCCGTTGGACACACAAAACCGACGCGGAATTACTCTGCCTGTTTCCACAATGGTTCGCGTCACCCTTGCCGGATTGGCCAGCCAACCTTCATCAGGTCGGATTCCCATTGTTCAACCTGCTCAATCAGCAAGAACAGGATGAAACCGGCGCATTTATCGCGCAGGCCAAAACCGTGATTCTGATGCCCAGTTGGGCGTTGCAGGTCAACACTACGTTGATCGTGGCGCTGGCGAAAAAGATCCGCCGGTTGGGCTACCAATGTCTGGTGGTCGGCGCGCCCAATCCGCAATTCGGCGACGACAGCGGCATTCGGTTTGAAAAACACATTAATCTGGCCCAATACCTCCATCAATTCAAAGCCATCATCCATCACGGCGGCATCGGCACCATCGCTCAGTCGTTCGCGGCGGGTATTCCACAGATGGTGTTGCCCAGCGCGTTCGATCAATTCGACAACGCCCGCCGCGTCACCGCGATGAAATGCGGGCTATCGCTGACGGAAGCGGAAGCCGGGCACATGGATCGTCGATTAAAGCGCCTGCTGAACGACCCGGATATTGCTGAAAACTGCCAGCGCATCCGCGCACGTTTTCTGGCGGAACCCGCCGTCGACACGCGCATCGTCAACATTATACAAACCGCGCACGCCCGGCATCTCAGCCACACGGCCTGATTCGCCCCGACCTGGGCGCCATGGTGCAGCCCAGGTCGTTACCACGATAAGGCATCAGGTCAGCGGTGGTCGTCATGCGCTAAAACGCCGGATCGTCGCCCCCCCCCCCGCGCGGGTGCTAAAACGTGCCGCCATACCAGGCTGTCGAACTCGCGCTAATACCCGCTGCGCGCACTGCCTTCGCACCTTCAAGACACCCATCACTTTTTCTTAAGCCCTTTCTGTCCCGCTATGTGCTAACTATGTATTCGTCTGCACCGCATGATGATGCAGGCCACAATAACGAGACAGACAACAATGACAGGAGTTTTTATGGCGTATAAACACTGGCTGCTACCGCTTGGGCTGGCTTCAGCCTTGTACGGCGGTATGGCGCAGGCCGTTTCGATTCCGGCGGTTGAGGCGAAAACCGGGATGGTAGTGAGCTCGCAATATCTGGCTTCGCAAATCGGGGTCGATATTCTGAAGATGGGCGGCAATGCCATCGATGCCGCCGTTGCGGTTGGTTACGCGCAGGCGGTGGTCAACCCGTGCTGCGGCAATATCGGCGGCGGCGGTTTTATGACGATCCATCTGGCGGACGGCAAAGACACCTTCATCAACTTCCGCGAAACCGCGCCGGCGGCGGCCTCCGCCAATATGTACCTTGATGCGGACGGTAAAGTGAAAAAAGGCGCCAGCTTATATGGCTACCTGGCGGCCGGCGTGCCCGGCACCGTGCTGGGGCTGGAAACCGCCCGCGAAAAATACGGCAAGCTGACCCGCGCTCAGGTGCTGGCTCCCGCCATCAAACTGGCGCGTGAGGGTTTTGTATTAACCCGCGGCGATACCGATATTCTGGACACCACGGTTAAGCGTTTTAAAGAGGATGCGGAAGCCGCACGTATTTTCCTGCGCCCGGACGGCTCCGCGCTGCAACCTGGCGATCGACTGGTACAGGCTGATCTGGCCAATACCTTGCAGGCCATTTCAGATAAAGGGGCTGATGCTTTCTATCAGGGGAAAATTCCGCAGGCGGTTGAAGCTGCGTCAAAGCAAGGCGGCGGCATCCTGACCGCAGCCGATTTCGCCAACTATAAAATCACCGAAACTACGCCGGTGAGCTGTACCTACCGCGGTTACAAGTTCATTTCTGCGCCGCCCCCGAGTTCCGGCGGCATCACTCTGTGCGAAACGCTGAATATTCTGGAAGGCTACGACCTGAAAAGCATGGGCTTCAACTCCGCGCAGGCGGTGCATGTCATGACCGAAGCCATGCGTCATGCCTATATGGATCGCAACACGTTCCTCGGCGACCCGGCGTTTGTGAACAACCCGGTCGACCGTCTGCTGAGCAAAGAGTACGCGGCGGAAATCCGCAAAAAAATCGATGCGGTAAACGCCACGCCGTCCGATCAGGTCAAACCGGGCATGGAGCCGCATGAAAAACCGGAAACCACCCACTACTCGATCGTTGATGAACAGGGTAACGCCGTCTCCACCACCTACACCGTTAACGGCCGCTTCGGCGCGGTGGTGATCGCCCCCGGCACCGGCTTCTTCCTGAATGACGAAATGGATGACTTCACCGTCAAGGTCGGCGAGAAAAACCTGTACGGACTGGTGCAGGGCGAACGCAACGCCATCGCGCCCGGCAAACGTCCGCTGTCGTCCATGAGCCCTTCGTTAGTCACCAAAGACGGCAAGATCTTCCTGGTGCTGGGCTCGCCGGGCGGCTCCCGCATCATCAGCATCACGCTGCAAACCGCATTGAACATCCTCGACTTCGGCATGGTGCCGCAGGAAGCGGTGGATGCGCCGCGTATCCATCACCAATGGCTGCCGGACGAGGTGTACTATGAGCAGCGCGGGCTGTCCGCCGATACGCTCAAACTGCTCAAAGAACGCGGTTACAAAATGGTGGAACAGATCCCCTGGGGCGCCGCCGAGCTGATTATGGTCGGTCTGCCCGGCGTTGAAGGCGTGCTGCCGGCCAACTCCGGCAACGACGCCGCCGTGTCCGGTAAAGTGCGCGAAGGCTACCTGTACGGCGCCAACGACTCACGCCGCCCGGCGGGCGCGGCCATCGGCTACTGAGCCGACATCCCCCTTGCCACCCGAAGAGGCGTCCGAGTGACGCCTCTTTTTTCTGCGCACCCCGCCTCGCGGCGGTAACATCAGCGTCCCGATTTTGCCATCCAGCTAACACTTTCCGCATTGCCGGTTGCCTGAGGTTCAGGCTTCTGCGCATGATGCAAAAAATCTCACGGGTATTGCATGGTCATGATTAACGTAGCCTTGATAGACGACCACATCGTAGTGCGTTCCGGATTCGCGCAACTGCTCTCGCTGGAGGGCGATATTCAGGTAGTCGGCCAGTACGCCAGCGCCGCCGATGCCGGTGTCTCGCTGCTGAAACTGAATGTGGATGTCGCCGTTATGGATATCGCCATGCCGGATGAAAGCGGCCTCAGCTTGCTGGCCCGGCTACGCCAGAAACGGCCGACGTTCCGCGCCATCATTCTGAGTATTTACGATACCGCCGCCTTCGTGCAGAGCGCGCTGGACGCCGGCGCCTGCGGCTATCTCACCAAACGCTGCGGGCCAGAAGAGCTGGTGCAGGCGGTGCGCGCCGTCCATGCCGGCGGCAGCTACCTGTGCGCCGATGCGATGCGGGCGCTGCGCCACAGCCGGCAACGGCCGAAAGCGCTGGAAGCGTTGACGCCTCGGGAGCGGGAAATTTTCGATCTGCTGGTCAATGGGTTAAGCGTCAAGACCATCGCCGAACAGTTGGATTTGAGCCACAAAACCGTGCATGTCCACCGCGCCAACGTGCTGGATAAACTGCACTGCGCCACCACCGTCGAGCTGGTGCATTTCGCGTTGCAGCACCAGCTGCTGGTCAAAGGATAACCGGTGTCGGCTGATACCTCGCGCCGCTGGCGGCGACCGGCGCTGATGCTGTTTCTCACCCTGTTTTACAGCCTGTGCTGGCTGGCGCTGTGGACCATCAGTTTTTACCTGACCCAGAACGGCCAGCAGGCCACGCTACTACTGCCACAGGGGCTGCGGTTGGCTTGTCTGACGCTGCTTTCGCGCCGTTATTGGCCGGTGATTCTGTTCTCGGAAACCGCCATTCTGGTCTGGCTATATAGCCAACAATTGCAAACCAACTGGGTCATCCTCGCCTCGGTATGGGTCAGTCTGGCGCCGGCCGGGCTGGTGTTGCACTATTGGCGGCGTTACACCCTGTACTGGCAGCGGTTATTGCTGTTGCTGGCCGCCGTTCTGGCTAACAGCGTATTGCAAATGCTGATCCCCGGTATCTGGCTAATGACGCCGCTTAGCCAGACGCTGTTGTCCGCTGTAACCGGCGGTGTGCTGCTGACGCCGTTCATCTACCTGATTTACGAATACCTCAAGCAACAACACCTGCAAAACCTACTGCCGCACGGCAACAGCATGACGCCGCCGTTGCGCGCCTCGCTGCTGGTGTGGTGCTCGCTGTTCGGCGCCATGGCCATCGGCGTCCAGCTCTCGCTATCGCCGGATATGGAACGCCTGCTGCTCATCGCCATTTTCCTGCCCAATGTGGTGATGGCGTATGCCTTCGGCTGGCAGGGCGGCGTGCTGGCGGCAGTGCTCGGCAGCCTGTTGATCACCATCGCCCGTCAGGTGGCGGGCGCGTTTAGCGACCTGCTGTCGCTGGAACTGTTTCTCTCCACCCAGGCGCTGCTCGGCATCGGGTTAGGGATCGCCATCAGCCGCCAACAGCAACTGGCGCAGCACCTTGATCGCTACCGGCAACAGCTGGAACAGGAACTGCGCGTGCGCCGCCAGTTGATGGAACGGCTGGTGCATACCGAGGAATCGATCCGTAAAGATATCGCGCGTGAGTTGCACGACGATATCGGCCAGAACATCACCGCCATCCAGATTCAGGCCCGGCTGATCGACCGCGCGCCCTCGCCGCCGCTGGCCCACAGCGCCGCCGCGCAAATCACGGAACTGGCGCAACGCATCCACCACACCACCCGGCAGTTGCTACGCCAGCTGCGCCCCCCGGTGCTCAACGAAATGTCGCTGGAAAAGGCGCTGCGCCATCTGGCGGACGAATTCGCCTTCGCCGAACGCGGCATCGACTTTCGGCTGGATTACCGCCTGCCGCAACAGCCGCAGGACGATACCCTGGTCTTCACGCTCTATCGGCTGGTGCAGGAGTTGCTCAACAACATCAGCAAACATGCCGATGCCCGCAGGATTCGGGTACGCATCAGCCACCAGCAGGGGATGCTGACGCTGGAGGTGCGCGACAACGGCATCGGCATCCCGGACGATCGCCGCGAAGGTTTTGGCCTGCGCGGGATGGAAGAGCGGGTGCAGGCGCTGGGCGGTGAATGGATGTTGCTACGCCGTAACGGCACCCGCGTAATTGTTAAGTTGCCCACAGAATTGACATAGCGCCCGCCAAAAACAGGAATTTTTCCTAGATGGCTAAAACCTTGTCTCATCCCGTCGCGCACGGGGCTCCCTACACTGACGCCAACAGCCGGAGAACATCATGAGCCTGACCTCTACGGCGCCGGAATCCATCCATCAGCGTTACCGCCACTGGCGCGTACAGTTGCTGATATCCATGGTGATCGGCTACGCCGCGTTTTATCTCACCCGCCGCAGCGTAACGTTTGCGATGCCGGTGATGCAGCAGGCGCTGGCGCTCGACAAAGCGGATATCGGCCTGCTGGGTACCTTGTTCTACCTGAGTTACGGCGGCTCCAAGTTTCTCTCCGGCATGCTGCACGACCGGCTGGGTGAGCGCTGGTTTATGGGGGTCGGCCTGTTGCTGACTGGGGTGCTGAATGTGCTGTTCACTTTCTGCACCTCTCTGCCCGCGCTACTGCTGGTCTGGACGTTGAACGGTTTTTTTCAGGGCTGGGGATGGCCGCCCTGCGCCCGGCTGCTGACGCACTGGTACTCGCGCAACGAGCGCGGCTTCTGGTGGGGGTGCTGGAACACCTCCATCAACCTGGGCGGCGCGGCGGTACCGTTGCTGTCCGGCGGGCTGGCGACGGCGCTGGGTTGGCAGTATGCGCTGTTGATCCCCGGTATCGTCGCCATACTGCTGGGGTTATGGCTGTGCCGTCGGCTGTGCGGTACGCCGCAGGAAGAAGGGTTGCCCAGCGTTGGACAATGGCGGCGCGACCCGCTGGAACTGCGGCAGGAGCAACAAAGCCCGCCGATGAGCCTGCGAAGCTTGTTGCGCGTCACCCTATGGCAAAACTACAGCATCTGGCTGTTGGGCGTGTCGTATGTGTTGGTGTACCTGATTCGGATCGCGCTCAACGACTGGGGCAATCTGTGGCTGGCGGAAAGCCACGGCGTCCATCTGCTCAGCGCCAACGCCACCGTTTCGCTGTTTGAGCTGGGCGGGCTGTTCGGCGCGTTGTTCGCCGGATGGGGATCGGATCTGCTGTTTCGCGGCCAGCGCGCACCGATGATTTTGCTGTTTTCGCTGGGGCTGTTTTTGTGCGTGACCGCATTGTGGCTGGTGCCGGTTCATCATTACGCACTGCTGGCGCTGAGTTTTTTCAGCATCGGCTTTTTCATTTTCGGCCCCCAGATGCTGATTGGTCTGGCGGCTACGGAGTACGCCCACAAGGACGCCGCGGGAACCGTGACCGGTTTTCTCGGCCTGTTTGCCTATCTGGGCGCAGCGCTGGCGGGATGGCCGCTGGCGTGGTGGATGCAGATTTACGGTTGGTCGGGCTTTTTCGCCCTGCTGACTTTGGCGTCGGCCTGTGTCGGGTTACTGCTGATGCCGCTCATGATGTCGGGTATGCAAAAACGGGGGCCAGCCAGGTCAGGCCCCGCCTGACGTAGTTACTTGCTGATAGATAGTTAGTTATTCACTGATAAATAGTTACTCGCTGATAAATAGTTACTTGCTGATAGATAGTTACTCTCTGACAAGAAGGACATACCATGAAACCTACCCTGCTCTCCGCATTGGTCGTCGCCGGGCTGGCCGCCGCCGCATTCACCGGCAGCGCGCACGCGAAAGGCCGTCTGGTGGTTTACTGCAGCGCCACCAACGAATTCTGCGAGGAAGAAACCAAAGCCTTCGGCGAGAAATACGACGTCCAGACTTCGTTTATCCGTAACGGCTCCGGCAGTACGCTGGCGAAAATCGAAGCGGAGAAGAAAAACCCGCAGGCCGATGTCTGGTACGGCGGCACGCTGGATCCGCAATCACAGGCGGGAGAGATGGATCTGCTGCAACCCTATGCATCGCCGAATCTGGCGCAGATCATGCCGCAGTTCCGCGACCCGGCTAAACGCAAGGGCAACTACTCCTCCGCCGTGTACATCGGTATTCTCGGCGTCGGCGTCAACGTCAACCGGCTGAAAGAGAAAAACCTGCCGGAGCCGACCTGCTGGAAAGATTTGACCAACCCCATCTACAAAGGCGAGATCCAAATCGCCGATCCGCAAAGCTCCGGCACCGCCTACACCGCGCTGGCCACCTTCTCCCAACTGTGGGGGGAAGATCAGGCGTTTGACTACCTGAAGAAACTGAACGCCAACATCTCGCAATACACCAAATCCGGCATCGCGCCGGCCCGCAACGCCGCCCGCGGCGAAACCGCCATCGGCATCGGCTTCCTGCACGACTACGCCCAAGAGAGAGAAGCCGGCGCACCGCTGAAGCTGATCTCCCCGTGCGAAGGATCCGGCTATGAAATCGGCGGCGTCAGCATCCTGAAGAATGCCCGCAATCTGGACAACGCCAAACTGTTCATCGACTGGGCGCTGTCCAAAGAAGCGCAGGAACTGTCCTGGAAGAAAGGCAAATCCTACCAGATCCTGACCAACACCACGGCGGAGGCCTCGCCGAACTCGCTGAAACTCAGCGAGCTGAAGCTGATTAACTACGACATGGATAAATACGGATCCGAAGAGGTTCGCAAAGCGTTGATCACCAAGTGGGTGAGCGAAGTGAAGATGGGTAAATAACCCCGACCGGCGCCGACCGCACGCTATAGCCGGCTGTACGTCATAGCCAGTTATACGTCATAGCCGATGGTACGTCATAGCCGATGGTACATCATAGCTGAAGGTACGCCGCAAACCGTTTCAACACCGGGGACGCCGGGGAGATGGCCCCGACGCCGCCCGCCGGTTTGCGCGTTCCGCCGGCCAGCGTTGCCGGTCAGGCGCCTATCGCACCCTGTTATTCGTCAATACCGAGGGAAACCACCATGTCTCATTCACTCTCTGCGGCGCCGCCAGCTCGCCGGGATGCCATTTTTATCTGGATCGGCGTCATTGCGCTGTCGTTCGCGTTGCTGCCCGCCTGGAGCCTTGACTACGGTCTGACCGGCGCCACCCGGGAAGAACTGCTGAATGCCTATGGCTGGTCGGGGGGCAACATCAGCCTGCTGTGGTTGTTGCTGCCGCTGTTATTACTATTGCGTCCGGCGACGGCCGCCCCGCGCAAGCGGCGCGGTCGCCACCTGTTCGACGCCGGGTACGCGCTATTCTGCGCCCTGTTCATGATAGCCAGCGCCGTGGCAGTCAACCGCGGGCTGGGCTACGCCGCCATCGGCATCCTTATCGCGCTCGGCGCCGTCATGACGCTTGCCTTTTCCCGGCTGGAATGGCTGGGCGGCGATCGCTTCGTCATCGGTTCGCTGGTAGCGATTATCGCGCTGATCGGCGTCTTTATTCTCTATCCGAGCATTGCCATCTTTCTGCCGATGTTCACCAACAGCGCCGGGAAATTCGTCCCGCTCGGCTTTATGACGGTACTGAGCCAGTCCCACATTCTGCAGGTGATCGCCAACTCGTTCCTGTTGTCTATCGCCGTCGGGGTCGGCTGTACCTTCTTCGGTCTGGTGCTGGCTATTTACACCACCCGCATCGCCAAACGCTCCGCCATTCTGGGCCGGGTCTTCTCCATCCTGCCGATCGTCACGCCGCCGTTTATCGTCGGTCTCGGGGTGACGTTGATGATGGGGCGCTCCGGCTACGTCACTGAATTTATGGCGGAGGTGTTCGGGCTGAAAAATACCAACTGGCTATACGGTTTTACCGGCATCTGGATTGCGCAGGTACTGGCCTTTACCCCGATGGCGTTCATGATCCTCGACGGCGCCATCAAAACCATCCACCCATCGCTGGAAGAGGCCTCCTACACCCTGCGCGCCAGCCGCTATCAGACGTTCTGCCGGGTCTTCCTGCCGCTGCTGAAACCGGCGCTGGCCAACGCATTTCTGATCGTCATCGTGCAATCGCTGGCGGACTTCAGCAACCCGCTGGTGCTGGGCGGCAACTTCGACGTACTGGCGACCCAGATCTATTTCTACATCACCGGCGCACAGCTGGACTATCAGGCCGCCAGTACGCTGGGGGTGATCCTGCTGGTGTTCTCGCTGGCGGTGTTCTGCATCCAGTATTTGTGGATCGGCAAACGCTCCTACGTCACCATTTCGGGCAAGTTCACCCGCGGCGACGTCCAGCCGCTGCCCCGCAGCATGGTGGTCGGCGTCACGCTGATCCTGGCGGTCTGGGTGGCGTTCAACACCTTGTTGTACGGCAGTATTTTCTACGGCAGCTTCACCGTGAACTGGGGCGTGGACTATACCCTGACGCTGCAAAACTTCGTGCGGCTGTTCGGGCAAGGGTTCAGCGACGGCGCCTGGCCTTCGCTGCTGGATACGCTGTTGTACGCCGGCATCGCCGCGCCGATTACCGCGCTGTTCGGCCTGCTGATCGCCTACATCGTGGTGCGCCAACAGTTCAAGGGCAAGAAAACCATCGAGTTCACCACCATGCTGTGCTTCGCCGTGCCGGGCACCGTGGCGGGGATCTCCTACATTCTGGCGTTCAACAGCGCGCCGGTATACCTCACCGGTACGGCGGCGATCGTCATTATCTCCATGGTGATGCGCAACGTGCCGGTCGGGATCCGCGCCGGCATCGCCGGGTTGGCCAGTTGGATAAATCGCTGGACGAAGCCTCGCTCAGCCTGCGCGCCGGCTCCATGCGCACGGTGATGTACATCCTGCTGCCGTTGTTGCGCCCGGCGATCCTGTCGGCGCTGATTTACAGCTTTGTCCGCGCCATCACCACCGTCAGCGCCATCGTGTTTCTGGTCACGCCGGAAACCCGCGTCGCCACCGCGTATATCCTCAACCGGGTGGAGGACGGCGAGTACGGCATCGCCATCGCCTACGGCACCATCTTGATCGTGGTGATGCTGGCCATCATCTTCCTGTTCGACTATCTGGTTGGCGAAGCGCGCATCTCCCGCTCCAAAGCCCAAAACCGTCAGTAATTCGGAGTGACCATCGTGAATAACGCATCCACAGAAAAAAACTTTGTTGAACTGAAAGGCATCACCAAACGGTTCGGCGACAATACCGTGCTGGACAACCTGAATCTGGCGATCCCGCAGGGCCACATGGTCACATTGCTCGGCCCCTCGGGGTGCGGCAAAACGACGGTATTGCGACTGGTGGCCGGGCTGGAGAAACCCAGCGACGGCCGCATCTTTATCGACGGCGAAGACGTGACCGATCGCGCCATCCAGCAGCGCGATATCTGCATGGTGTTTCAGTCCTACGCCCTGTTCCCGCATATGTCGATCGGCGAGAACATCGGTTACGGGCTGAAAATGCTGGGGCGCCCGAAGGGGGAAATCCGCGACCGGGTGCGCGAAGCACTGGCGCTGGTGGATTTGGACGGGTTCGAAGAACGCTATGTCGATCAAATCTCCGGCGGCCAGCAGCAGCGCGTGGCGCTGGCGCGAGCGCTGATCCTCAAGCCCAAGGTGTTGCTGTTCGACGAGCCGCTCAGCAATCTGGACGCCAACCTGCGTCGCAATATGCGGGAAAAAATCCGTGAGTTGCAGCAGCAGTTCAATATCACCTCGCTGTACGTGACCCACGACCAGAGCGAAGCCTTCGCGGTATCCGATACCGTGCTGGTGATGAACAAAGGGAAAATCATGCAGATCGGCGCGCCGCAGGCGCTGTACCGCCACCCGGCGTCGCGTTTCATGGCCAACTTCATGGGGGACGCCAACGTCTTTCCGGCGCGTCTGCACCGCGATAGCGTGGAGATCTTCGGTTATCACGTACCGCGCCCGGACGGGTTCGCGCCAGGTCGGGACACCTGCACCGTAGGGGTTCGCCCGGAAGCCATCACTCTGAATCAGGAAGGACAGGACAGCCAGCGTTGCACCATCCGACAGGTTGCCTACATGGGGCCGCAGTATGAGGTCACGGTGGACTGGCATGGGCAGTCGCTGCTGTTGCAGGTCAACGCCACCCAGTTGCAGCCCGGCGCGGGCGACCAGCTGTTCCTGCAGATTCATCCCTACGGCATGTTTACGCTGGAAGATGCCGCCTGACCGGTGCCGGCCGGCGCCCGTGCCGCACCCGGCATCATGCCGGAAACGGAAGGGCGAAAACAAAAGGCCGGCGACCATCTCGCCGGCCCCACACCTTAATGCAACGCAAAAACCTGCACCGTCTGGCGCAGTTTCCCCGCCTGTTCATCCAGCGACGCGGTCGCCGTGGCCGCTTCCTGCACCAATGCGGCGTTCTGATGCACCACGGTATCCATTTGCGTCACCGCCTGATTCACCTGACCGATGCCGATGCTTTGTTCGTTGGAGGCGGTGGCAATCTCGGCCATGATGTCGCGCACCTGAGTAATGGAGGCGACAATCTCCTGCATCCGCTCGCCGGCATCGGCGACCTGCTGCGAACCGTCGTTGACCCGAACCATGGAGTTGTCGATCAGCACCTTGATATCTTTGGCGGCCGACGCGCTGCGCTGCGCCAGTGAACGCACCTCTCCCGCCACCACCGCAAAGCCGCGACCTTCTTCACCGGCTCGCGCCGCTTCCACCGCCGCGTTCAACGCCAGAATATTGGTCTGAAACGCAATCCCTTCGATCACCTTGATAATGTCGCCCATCTTACGCGACCCTTCCGAAATCATCTCCATGGTCTGCACCACGCTATTGACGACATTCCCGCCCCGCTCCGTGGCTTCGGAAGCGCGCACCGCCAGGTGCCGGGCATGTTCGGCGTTATCGGCATTCTGTTTTACGGTAGACGTCAGCTGTTCCATGCTGGCAGAGGTTTCAGCCAACGACGCCGCCTGCTGCTCGGTACGGGAAGAGAGATCGTAGTTGCCCTGCGCAATATTGCTGGTGGCATTGCTGATGGACTCGCTGGTGTATTGAATCTCCCCCACCAGCGACACCAACTGCTCCTTCATTTTGGCCAGGCTGTACATCAGGCTGGAGGTATCGTTACTTTGCAGCGGCACCTCCGCCGTCAGGTTGCCGGCCGCGATCTCAGACAACAGCCCGGCCGCATAGGCAGGCTCGCCGCCCAACGCCCGATAGATACTGCGCGCCATCAGCCAGGCAATGGCGGAGACCAGCGCCAGAATCACCACGGAAAGGACGATCAGCGTGGTCGCCAGTTTCCAGAACATGGCGTTGATATCCTGATAGAAGAACCCGGTGCCGATCCACCAGTTCCAGTCAGATACCGCCACCACGCCCTGCAATTTAGGCTCCGGCTCCAGCTCCGGCATGCGCCTGATGTAGATATCCATCATCGCCATGTCCGATTTCGACAACGCCTCACGGTAAGCGTCGTTATCCGTGACGCCGTCCGCAGTATGGTTGCCGCCGGCTTTTTTCCCCAGCAATTGCTCATTGGGGTGCACCAGGTTGATGCTGTCGGCGGTGGTCGCCCAGTAATAGCTGGTGGCTTTGGGCGCATTCATTTGCGTCAATGCATTCTGAGCCTGCTTCTGCGCCTGTTCGCGCGTCAGCTGGCCGCTTTTTTCCAACCCTTTGTAATACTCGGCAACGTGTTTCGCCTTGTCGAGCAGAATGGAGATCTCACTGCGGCGTGCATCAACCAGCGCAGACTTTAACGACGTCAGAGAAATGAGGGTAAGACAAATAAATCCCACTAAAGCCGCACAGACCAGTACCAGTAATTTTGTCGATATTTTCATGATGTCCCTATATTTTTTTGAGAAGCTGGCTTTACTGTATCGACACGGCGTAGGACGTTCTGTGACCGACTTACTGAATTACACAGCAAGTGGTATTGACATCGTAAAACTTTGAACTAAATGAAAAAAATTCAATATTTATCAATAAAAAATAGCAACATAATATGTGGCGGTACGTCTCGATTAAGCGTATAGCGGGCGAACCGCCCGGCGCAAACCGGCATCAGATCGGCGCCGCCATGGCGCCGGCGAAACAATCGATAAAATCCGTCAACCAATCAGCCTGCATATCCGGCCGGTGCACCAGATAATAAGCGGCGCCGGTCTGCGCGGTGTCGACAAACGGCATCACCAGCCGCTGGCGCTGAATATCTTCCGCCACCAACGTGACATCCGCGATGGCGATGCCAAACCCCTGGATCGCCGCACTGATCGCCAAATCCATCGTGTCGAACTGTTGATGACGGCGCATCAGCGTTTCGCTCATGCCGTTCTCGCTCAGCCACAGCCGCCAGTCGCGTCGGTCGTGGGTGGGGTGCAACAGCGTCAAGCGGGAGAGCTGTTCCCGCGTCAGGGTATGTTGCCCGGCGGGCAGCAAGTGGGGCGCCAACACCGGCGACAGCACTTCATCGAACAGTTTGCCGTCGTGCTGCAACGGCGCGGCGTCAGGTGCGAAAATCACTGCCACATCAAATTGTTCGTGACGAAAATCAACGCCGTGATCCGTGGTGGTGCTCAACGAGACATGCAACTCCGGCCGTCGTTGTTCCATTTTCATCAGGTGCGGCACCAGCCAGCGCATGGCGCAGGTTGGCGCTTTCATGCGCACCGTTCCGTTTTCACGCGCTTTTTCTGTCGCCTTGAACAGACGTTCAAACACCTCGCGAATTTCCGGCAGCAGCTGGCTGCCCTGGGGCGTCAGGCGCAGCCCGCGGGCGTGGCGCTGAAACAGGGCGAACCCGAGCCACTCTTCCAGCATCGCCACCTGACGGCTGACGGCGCCCTGCGTCACAAACAACTCTTCGGCAGCGCGAGTGAAATTGAGATGACGCGCCGTTACCACAAAAGCGTGCAATGCATTCAGAGGTGGAATGTGTTTATTCATGATGTGGATTACCGTTGAGCCATGCGTTTTTTTCATGGCTATTATGACAACAATTCGATTGTGGCACTACCGCTAACACCGTCTAATAACTGCATAGTTATTCATTTTTCCCGCCGTCAACGGAGATAACCATGCCGATCCAAACCCCGGTACAGTTTCATTCCAAGCTACCCGATGTAGGAACCACCATTTTTACCGTTATCGGTCAATTATCCAGCCAGCACCACGCCATCAACCTGTCGCAGGGCGCGCCCAGCTTCCCCTGTTCGCCGGAACTGATCGCCGGCGTCACCCGTGCGATGACGCAGGGACACAACCAGTACGCCGCCATGTCCGGGCTGGTTTCGCTCAAAGAGATCGTCGCGGAAAAGGTTAAACGTATTTACGGCCAGCACTACGATGCCGGCAGCGAAGTCACCATTACCGCCAGCGCCAGCGAAGGGCTCTATTCGGCCATTTCCGCGCTGGTGCATCCCGGCGACGAGGTGATCTATTTTGAGCCCTCCTTCGACAGCTACGCGCCGATTGTCCGCCTGCAGGGCGCGACCCCCGTCGCCCTCAAACTGTCAGTGCCCGAGTTCGCCATCAACTGGGACGAAGTGCAGGCCGCCATTACGCCGCGCACCCGGATGATCATCATCAATAGCCCGCACAACCCCAGTGGGCAGGTACTGAGTGAAAACGATCTGGCGCAACTGGCCGCCATCACCCGCCATACCGACATCGTGATTCTGTCGGACGAGGTGTATGAGCATATTGTGTTCGACAACCAGCGCCACCACGGTATGGCGACCCACAGCGAACTGGCCGCACGCAGCGTGATTGTCTCCTCGTTCGGTAAGACGTTCCACGTCACCGGCTGGCGCGTCGGTTACTGTCTGGCACCGGCTGAGCTGATGAACGAAATCCTCAAGATTCACCAGTTCATGATGTTCTCCGCCGATACGCCGATGCAGTATGCATTCGCCGACTACATGGCGGACCCGGCTACCTACATGACGCTGGGCGATTTCTACCAGCAGAAGCGGGATGTGATGATTGCCGAACTGCAAGACAGCCCCTTCACGCTGCTGCCGTCGCACGGTTCATTCTTTATGCTCGCCAGCTATGCGCATTTCAGCGATGAAAGCGACAGCGAAATGGTCAAGCGCCTGATCGTCGACCACGGCGTCGCGACCATTCCGTTGTCCGCGTTCTATACCGACGGCACCGATAACAAACTGATCCGCCTCTCCTTCTCGAAGGATGAGGAGACCATCCGTGCCGGCGCCAGGGCACTGTGCCAGGTAACGGGCCGCCGCGCCTGATGCGTTGAAAAGAATCGGCCATCAACGGCTTGCCCCCGCAAATAAGCATTGATGGCCGCTGAAAATAACGTGCGATAACCCCATCCAGGGTTACGATGATTTGATAACTATTCACTGATTGACCGGAGAGCGTTCCCGCTATGAAAAAATTAAGCATGCTGATGTTGTCACTGGGTTTACTGTCTTCCTCTTTCGCCATGGCGCAGACCGAATTGCGTTACGGGCTGGAAGCGGAATATCCGCCGTTTGAAAGCAAAAACGCCAAGGGCCAGCTGGAAGGTTTCGATATCGAGCTGGGCAACGCCATCTGTCAAGCCGGAAACTTCAAATGTTCCTGGTCGGAAACCTCTTTCGACGCCCTGATCCCGGCGCTACAGGCCAAGAAATTCGATGCCATCAACTCAGCGATGAACATCACCGACAAGCGTAAAGAAGCCATCGACTTCACCAACCCGATCTACCGCATTCCGACCCAGCTGGTGGGTAAGGCGGGCTCTGGCCTGACACCGACCGCCGAAGGGCTGAAAGGCAAAAACATCGGCGTACTTCAGGGCTCCATTCAGGAGGTGTACGCCAAGGCGCATTGGGAACCTAAAGGCGTCACCGTCACCTCCTACAAAGACCAGAACCTGGTGTATGACGATCTGTCGGCAGGCCGTCTGGACGGCACGCTGGTGATGGCGGCGGCCGGCCAATCCGGCTTCCTGGACAAACCGGAAGGCAAAGGCTTCGCGTTCCTCGGCAACGCGGTGGAAGACGATAAGATCCTGGGCAGCGGCATCGGTTTCGGCCTGCGTAAAGGCGACGAAACGCTGAAAACCGAACTGGATAACGCCATCAAACAGGTGAAAGAAGACGGCACCGTTGAAAAACTGGCGAAGAAATACTTCCCTGGGTTTGACGTGCGCGTGAAGTAATCCGCAGAGATCCCTGTTTCACCGCCAGGCCGGCCGCTATAACGCTAATGCCGCACCGTGAAACGTGATTCGACGGAAAAACCCAGAGAGGCGCCTGAAAAGGCGCCTCTCTCGAGGGGCGTTCCACTGACGTCGGCCTTCACCGACCGACATCAACCCTGTCGATGCCGGTCTTCTCATTCAGCATTTGTCTTCTCCGGGCCGCGTGGTTGATTACGCAGCCACGGTTCTCATCATCGTATCACCGGCCACCCGCAACGCCGGATGGCGGCAAAAACGCACCACGTCCCCCACCACCAGCAGGCTCGGCGACTGTGGCTGATAACGCGCCAGCAATACCGGCAAGGTCGCGAGCGTCGCCGTCAGCAACCGCTGATCCGGCTGAGTGCCGCGTTCAATAATCGCCAGCGGCGTAGCGGCCGCCAGCCCATGCGTCAACAGTTGCTGACACAGCCGGCCGGCATGGCTGAGGCCCATATAAAACACCAGCGTCTGCCCGGCCGTCGCCAGCGAGGGCCAATCGAGCTGGGGTTCGCCGTCGCGGGCATGCCCGGTGATAAAACGCAGCGACTGGGCACAGTCGCGATGGGTCAACGGCAATCCGACCGCCGCCGCACAGCCGATGGCGGCGGTGATCCCCGGCACCACCTGGCAAGGAATGCCGCGCTGCTGTAAATAATCCATCTCTTCGCCGCCGCGGCCGAAGACGAACGGGTCGCCGCCCTTGAGGCGCACCACCCGCTGCCCCGCCTCTGCCAGATCCGCCAGCAGTGCGTTAATCTCCGGCTGCGGCAGCGAATGGCACCCCTGCCGTTTGCCCACATCAATACGCAAAGCATCGACAGCAACCAGCGCCATCACCTCCGCCGATACCAGACGATCAAACACCACCACTTCCGCCTGGCGGATAGCACGCAGCGCCTTGATGGTCAGCAGTTCCACATCGCCCGGCCCGGCCCCCACCAGCCAGACTTCACCCGCGCCGAGGGTATTTGCCGCCGTCACCGGCAGTGCTATGGATTGGATTTTCATCGTACAACCTCTTCTGGTGGGTGTTATCCGGCCCGCCGCTGCGCTGTCGATGCAGACTGGCGTTGCAGTAACGACTTGAGTTCAGGAATACAGGAACCGCAGTTGGTGCCGCATTGCAGCCGTTCGCCCAACTGCGCCACGCTGCAACACCCCTGACGAATCGCCTCGGCAATACGCTGCTCGCCCACGGCGAAACAGCTGCATATCGTCCGCCCGTCCGACACCCCTTGCGCTGAACGCCCCGCCAACAACGCCAGACGCTGCTGCGCCGTTTGCGGCGGATGCGCGAAGGCGGCATACACCGCCTCGCGATCCAGTTGAACTTGCCCGTCGCGCACATACAGCGCCGCCATCGGCTGTTGCTGACGCCAGCCCACCGCGTGGAATAGCCCATCGCCCTGCGCCTGCTGGAAGGTGACGCCGTCCAGCGCATACTGCTGCGTCAGCCACGCCAGCCAATCGTCCGGCGCATAAAGCCCGGCCAGCACATAGTGCGTCAGCCCGTCGGCCGTCAACCGACTCCAGTAATGACTGTCAGGCGGCGGCATCTCGCCGCGCAAAAACAGCTCCCCCTGCCAGGCGGCGGGCCAGCGCTGCAACCGAACCCGCGCCTGCTTGCTCTCCGGTTGGCCGGAATGCGGATCGGTCACGGCGGGGATCAGGCAATCCGCCCGCGCCTGCTGGCTGAACTGCCGGTTCCAGTGCATCGGCACAAACAAACTGCCCGGCCGTTGTCCCGGCTGAATCTGCGCCCTGACCAGCATCCAGCCGCTTTCGGCGCTGATACGCACCAGATCGCCGGGTTGAATGCCATAGCGTTGCGCCTCCTGCGGATGCAGCTCGCAGTAAGGCTCCGGCGTGTGTTGCATTAACCGGGATGCTTTGCCGGTGCGCGTCATGGTGTGCCACTGATCGCGGATACGCCCGGTATTGAGCACCAGCGGATAGGCGGCGTTAGGCTGATGGCGCGGCAACTGCGGCGTCACCGGCAGCAGCCGCGCCTTGCCGTCCGGGTGCCAGCAACGGCCGTCGGTATACAACCGTGCGGTACCCATCTGCGGTGTCTCGACCACCGGCCACTGTACCGGCGCCAGTTGTTGCCACTGCGCGTCGCTCAGCGTCGCCAGCGCACGGATGTTAAAGGCGCGCTGCCCGTCATTCTCAAACCCGGACAGCGCCGCGTGTTCGCGGAAAATCTGCGCCGGATGGCGGTAATCGAAGGCGGCGCCGAACCCCATCCGCTGCGCGACTTGCGAGAGGATCCACCAGTCGGCGCGGGCCTCTCCCGGCGCGGGCAAAAAAGCGCGCTGCCGGGAGATACGCCGCTCAGAGTTAGTCACCGTGCCGTCTTTTTCGCCCCACGCCAGCGCCGGCAGCAGCACATCGGCGCAGTCCGCCGTATCGGTATGCAGCATCACGTCGGAGACGATCACCAGCGGGCAGCACCGCAACGCCTGCCGCACCCGATCCGCGTCCGGCATCGACACTACCGGGTTAGTGCCCATGATCCAGATAGCTTTAACCTGCCCTTCCTCCACCGCCCGGAACAGATCCACCGCCAGCAAACCCGGTTGGCTCGCTACCCGTTCGCTGCCCCAGAAGCGGCCGACGCGATCCACCTCTTCCGGGCTGAATCCCATATGCGCCGCCAGTTGATTCGCCAACCCGCCGACCTCGCGGCCGCCCATGGCATTCGGCTGACCGGTAATCGAAAACGGCCCGCAACCGGGCGCGCCGATGTTGCCGCTGAGCAGGTGCGCGTTGATGATGGCATTGCACTTGTCGCTGCCGGACGAAGACTGGTTGATGCCCTGTGAGTACAGCGTCACCGTCCGCGCCGTGGCGGCGAACCAGTGAAAGAATTGCGTCACCAGGCGCTCGTCGAGCTGGCAAAACTCCGCCACCTGCGCGGGCGTCCACTGTTGCGCCGCCTGTAGCGCGTCGGCTACGCCGGATAAGTGCTCGCCACCCGGCGCGCCTTGCTGCGCCAGATAGCGCAGCAACCCGTTGAACAACCCGGCATCGCTGCCGGGACGCAGCGGCAGATGCAGATCCGCCACATCGCAGGTGGCGGTACGTCTCGGGTCGATGACCACCACCCGCATCTCGGGCCGGCGTTGTTTTGCCTGCGCCAGCCGTTGATAGACCACCGGGTGGGCCCAGGCGGCATTAGCGCCGACCAGCACCACCAAATCCGCCAGTTCGATATCCTCATAACTGCACGGCACCACGTCTTCGCCGAACGCCCGTTTGTACCCCACCACCGCAGACGCCATGCACAGCCGAGAATTGGTGTCCATGTTGGCGCTGCCGATAAACCCCTTCATCAGTTTATTGGCGACATAGTAATCCTCGGTCAGCAGTTGGCCGGATCCGTAAAACGCCACCGACTGCGGCCCATGTTCGGCGATGACGGCGCCAAGGCGTGCGGCGACGCCGTCCAGAGCCTGTTCCCAACTGACGCGCCGCCCGCCCACCATCGGCCACAACAGCCGGCCCTGTAGATCCAGCGTCTCCCCCAGCGCCGCCCCTTTGACGCACAAACGCCCCCGGTTGGCCGGATGTTCCGGATCGCCGGTGATGGCGACACGGCCGTCCGCTTGCCGATCGGCGATCACCCCGCAACCGACGCCGCAATACGGGCAGGTGGTGCGGCAGCCGCTCATAATGCCTCCGCCAGCACGGTCACGCCCAGCGGCTGGCTCGCTACCCAGATGTCATCCTGTTCAAGGCGTACCGGCCACACCTGCACCGCCAGGCGGTCATCATCCGGGCTGACGCCGTCACGTAAGCGAAAACGCTGTTTGTACAGCGGCGAAATCACCACCGGTTCGCCCGCAGTGTCGCCGACGATACCGCGCGCCAGCACATTGGCGCGACTGGCCGGCTCCAGATTATCCAGCGCAAACAGCCTGGCATCCTGTCCCGGCACATGGAATACGGCAACCTGATGCCCGCCGACACGTACCGCCATGCCGGTGTGCGCCGGGATATCGCTCAGGCGCCCGACCCGCAGCCAACTGGCGGCAGGGACATCCTGCGGCATCGCCGATACGGTTTTTTCCTCTGCGGTGGCGGGACGCGGCTGATGCCGCTCCGAGACCATGACCACCGATTCGTCCGGCGTATCGCTGTTGAGAAAGGCGCGAAACAGCGCCCGACGATCCGGTTGCGTCACGGTGGTGCGCCATTCGCACTGATAGCTGTCGACCACCTGCTGCATCTCGCTTTCCAGCTCCGACGCGATACCGAGGCTATCGTCGATGATCACCGCCCGCAGGTAGTCGATGCCGCCTTCCAGATTATCCAGCCAGGTACTGGTGCGTTGCAGCCGGTCGCCGGTGCGGATATAGAACATCAGCACCCGGTCGATTAGCCGGATCAGCATGGCGGTATCCAGATCGCTGGCGAACAGGTCGGCATGACGCGGTTTCATGCCGCCGTTGCCGCACACGTACAGATTCCAGCCCTTGTCGGTGGCGATGACGCCGATATCCTTGCCCTGCGCTTCCGCGCACTCGCGGGTACAGCCGGAAACCGCCATTTTAATTTTGTGCGGCGAGCGCAGGCCTTTGTAGCGGTGCTCCAGCGCAATCGCCAGCGTGGTGGAATCCTGCACGCCGTAGCGGCACCAGGTCGAGCCGACGCAGGATTTCACCGTGCGCAACGACTTGCCGTAGGCGTGGCCGGTTTCAAACCCGGCGTCGATCAGCGTCTGCCAGATATCCGGCAGCTGTTCCAGCCGTGCGCCGAACAAATCGACACGTTGCCCGCCGGTGATCTTGGTGTAAAGCTGATAGCGCTGCGCCACCTCACCGATGGCGATCAACCCCTGCGGGGTGATTTCGCCGCCGGGCACGCGCGGCACCACCGAATAGGTACCGTCTTTTTGAATATTGGCCAGGAAGCGATCGTTGGTGTCCTGCAACGGCAGATGATCCGGGCTGAGCACATAATCGTTCCAGCAGGATGCCAGCATGGAGCCCGCCAGCGGCTTACAGATTTCACAGCCCAACCCCTGCCCGAATCGAGCCAGCAATTGGTCAAAACTGCGAATCTGGTGCACGCGGATCAGGTGATACAGTTCCTGTCGCGAATAGGCGAAGTGCTCGCAGACATCCTTTTTCACTTCAATACCGGATTGCGCAAGCTGGTACTCCATCACTTGCTTGAGCAGCGGCACACAACCGCCGCAGCCGGTGCCCGCCTTGGTACAGGCTTTTAACGACGCCAGATCGGTGCAACCCGCGTCCACCGCGGCGCAGATATCCGCCTTGGTGACGTTATGGCAGGAGCAGATTTGGGCGCTGTCCGGCAACGCCGCTACCCCGAGCGCTTTCGGCGCCGCGCCGTCCAGCGCCGGCAGGATCAGCGACGCCGGCTGCGCGGGCAACGGCATATCGTTGAGTTTCATCTGCAACAGGGTGCTGTAATCACTGCTGTCGCCCACCAGAACCGCCCCCAGCAGCCGTTTCCCGTCCGCCGAGACGATGATTTTCTTGTAAACCTCCCGCGGGCCGTCGTTCCACTGGTAACTCTGGCTGTCCGGCGTCGCGCCGTGGGCGTCGCCGATGGACGCCACCTCCACCCCCAGTAGCTTGAGCTTGGTGCTCATGTCCGCGCCGGTAAACGCGCTCGTCCGGCCCGCCAGCCCATCCGCCACGACACGCGCCATCTGATAGCCCGGCGCCACCAGGCCGAAGATCTGCCCCTGCCACAGCGCGCACTCGCCGATGGCGAAAATATCCGCGTCGGAGCTGCAACAGCGATCGTCAATCAACACGCCGCCGCGCGGGCCAAGCGTCAACCCGGCGTCACGCGCCAGCCGATCCTGCGGCCGAATACCGGCGGAGAACAACACCATGTCCGTTTCAAGCTGGCTGCCGTCGGCAAACGCCAGCCGATAGCGAGCCTGTTCCCCGGTCTGTATCGCGCGGGTTTCTTTGCCGGTGTGCACCCGCACGCCCAGTGCTTCAATCTTGCGCTTCAGCAATGCCGCGCCGCCGTCGTCCAGCTGTACCGCCATCAGGCGCGGCGCGAATTCCACCACATGGGTTTCCAGCCCGAGCTGACGCAGCGCGTTGGCGGCTTCCAGCCCCAGCAGGCCGCCGCCGATCACCACGCCGCTACGGGCTTCACGCGCCTGCGCGGCGATGGCGTCGAGATCATCCAGCGTGCGATAAACCAGACAGCCGGGATGATCGCTGCCGTCAATCGGCGGGACGAACGGATAAGAACCGGTCGCCAGCACCAGCCGATCGTAGGCGGTCTCACGACCGGCGGCGTCACGCACGCAGCGGCGCTGCCGATCAATCGCCGCTACGGCGCAACCGGTGCGCAGTTCAATGTCGTGCTGCTCGAAAAATCCGGCGCTGACCATCGACAGCGATGCGGCGCTGCGTCCGGCAAAATATTCCGACAGATGAACCCGGTCATACGCGGGGTGGCGTTCTTCGCCAAACACCACAATGTGGTAATCCCGGTGCAGGTTGCGTTCCACCAGTTGCTCAAGAAAATGGTGTCCGACCATACCGTGTCCAATCACCACCAATACGGGTTTGTTCATCACAGACGTCCTTACAGCTTCAGGCTGTTCATCAGAAAAAGGGCTTGCCAGCAGCAACGAGGCGGGAACCGGAACGTTGTCGGACTCCATGGCCGACAACAACGACGCGCTATCGCCGACATAGCCATACAGCAATGCGCCGCACAGGCGGCCATCGCGGAAAATCAGTCGGCGGTAGTGACCGCTAAGCGGGTCGGAAAGGGTGTATTGACGATCGGCGGCCTGCGGCTCCAGCGTACCGGCGCTGACCACATCCACCCCGCTCACTTTGAGACGGGTCGCCAACGGCGTCGGCACATAGTCGGCGATCGGCTGTCCTGCCAGCCGGTGCGCCAATACCTGCGCCTGCGCCAGACAGGGCGCCACCAGACCAACGGTTTCCGCCGTTCACTTCACTGCACTCCCCCAGCGCGCTGACGGCGTCATCCACCGTGCGCAGCTGGCCATCCGCCAGAATGCCGCGACCACACGGCAAACCGGCGTCCCGCGCCAGCTCAACCACGGGTTGCACCCCCGTGGCGATCACCACCAGACCGGCTGAAACGCGCTCTCCCTGCGCCAACACGACCGCGTCCACCTGCGCGGTTCCCGCCAGTGCCGAAACCTGTACGCCGGTCAGACAGCGGATCCCGCGCGCCGCGAGGTTCTCCTGCAACAACGCGCTGGCGGCGCCGTCCAACTGGCGCTCCATCAGGTGCGGATGACGATGCAGCAAGGTGACGTCGGCGCCGCGCTGACGCAACGCCGCCGCGGCCTCGATCCCCAGCAGGCCGCCGCCGATCACCGCCACGGGGCGCCCCTGACGTACCGCCGTCAGCATCTGTTCCACATCATCCAGCGTGCGAAAGCCCAGCACGCCCGGCAGATCGATGCCCGGCAGCGGCGGCATGAAAGGTCGTGAACCGGTGGCGATCACCAGATGGTCGTAGCGCAGGCGACGACGTTCTGTCGTCAGTTCGCGGGCGCAACGATCGATGCGCAGCACTTTCTCGCCGGTCAGGTAGTCCACCCGCAGCGCTGGCGAAGGCGATGCCAGCACGGTATCGGCGAACGTTTTTTCCCCGCCAAGTACCGGGGAGAGCAGTACGCGGTTATAACTGGCGCGCGGCTCACTGTCGATAACCACAACGTGGTAGATCCGGGGCGCCAGCTCCGCTAAACGCCGCACCAGACGGGCGCTGGCCATGCCGTTGCCGATAATCACCAGACGAATGCTCATGCCGCCTCCTGACCCTATGCCGCGTGCGGCTGCTTCTCGTAAAGGAAATGCAGCACCTGCTGACGGTACTGGTGATAGCGAGGCTCATCCGCCAGCGCCACGCGCGAGCGCGGTCGCGCCAGATCCACCGTCATGATTTCACCGACCGTCGCCGCCGGGCCGTTGGTCATCATCAGCACCCGGTCGGACAGCAGCACCGCTTCGTCCACGTCGTGGGTAATCAGGACGATGGTGGTGTTCAGCCGCTGCTGGATCTCCATCACCGCATCCTGCAAATGGGCGCGGGTCAGCGCATCCAGCGCGCCGAACGGCTCGTCCATCAGCAGCACTTTGGGCTTCATCGCCAGCGCGCGGGCGATGCCCACCCGCTGTTTCATCCCGCCGGAAATCTCGTGCGGGCGTTTGTCGAGCGCGTGCCCCATATGCACCAGCTCCAGGTTGTGCACGATCCATTCATGCATCTCCGCCTTGCTCATCTGGCCGCGGAACACCTGCCGCACCGCCAGCGCCACGTTGTCGTAGGTGGTGAGCCACGGCAACAGCGAATGGTTCTGGAACACCACCGCCCGCTCCGGGCCGGGGCCGACGATTTCGCGGTTGTCGCACAGCAGGCCGCCGCTGCTCGGTAGCGTCAGCCCGGCGATCAGGTTCAGCAACGTGGACTTGCCGCAACCGGAGTGGCCGATGAGGCTCAGGGTTTCGCCGGTATGGATATCAAAACTGACGTTATCCAGCGCCAGAAACGGCCCGCTGGCGGTGGTAAAGCGCTGGCTGACCTGCTGAATGCGGATAATCGGTTGTTGGCGCATGGTGATCTCCTTAACGGTTTTCATAACTGAAGCGGCGGGCCAGCAGCATCAGCCCCTGTTCCAGCAGCAGCCCCACCACGCCGATGATGAAGATGGCGATGATGATGTTAGGCACATTGAGGTTGTTCCACTCGTTCCAGATCCAGAAGCCGATGCCGACGCCGCCGGTCAACATTTCGGCCGCCACGATCACCAGCCAGGCGATGCCGATGGACAGACGCACGCCGGTCAATACGCTCGGCAACACCGCCGGCAGCAAAATTTTGTACATGATGGTGAATTCAGACAGGCGCAACACCCGCGCCACATTGAGGTAATCCTGCGGGATACGGCGTACCCCCTCGGCGGTATTCAGGATCATCGGCCAAATGGAGCAGATGAAAATGGTCCAGCTGGACGCCGGTTCGGCGCGCTGGAACAGCAGCAGCCCGATCGGCAGCCAGGCCAGCGGGCTGACCGGGCGCAGCAGCGCAATCAGCGGGTTGAACATCGCCGCCATAAACCGGAAACGGCCGATCAGAAAACCGGCGGGAATACCCACCAGCGCCGCCAGACCGAAGCCGACCGCGACGCGCCGAATCGACGCCAGCACGTTCCAGCCGATACCCTGATCATTCGGGCCGGCGACGTAAAACGGATCGGCGAACAGGGTCAATGCCGCCTGCCAGGTCTGCCACGGCGTGGGAAAGCCTTTGCTGTTCAACGCCGCCAACTGCCAGACGCCCAACAGCAGCAACAGCCCCAGCATGCCCGGTAAAACCAGGCTCAGTAGGCGAGTGAGACGCGACCACGGCGCAACCGCCGGCGCTACCGGTGTGACGTCGACCGTGTTGGCCGCATTTTCCGGCAGAGAGACGATCTCCGCGCTGACGACCGGCGCGTCTGGCTCCGGCGTAAGAGGGATGACATTGGTCTGCATTTTCATCGTCGTGCTCCGTTATTTTTTCACGCTAAAACTGTTGGCATATCCGGCGGGATCGCTGCCGTCCCAGCGCTTGCCGTCGATCAGTACGCTGCTGCGCATGTCGCTGCCGGGCAGCGGCACATTGCCCACCGCGCTGGCAGCCTGCCGGTAGATATCGCTACGGTTGACCTGACGCGCCACCGCCAGATAATCCGGCTCCTGCGCCGCCAGCCCCCAACGCTTGAACTGGGTCAGGAACCACATGCCGTCGGACAACCAGGGGTAGTTCACCTCGCCGCCGCGGTAAAACTGCATGGCGTGCGCATCCTGCCAGACCCGCCCGGCGCCGTTGTCGTACTGGCCGAGCATGCGGCCGACGATGGCCTCTTCCTGGGTGTTGACATAGGCGCGGCCGGCGATGACGCGGGCGGTTTCCCGCCGGTTATCGTCGGAGGCATCGATCCAGCGCGACGCCTCCAGCACCGCGGCGGTGAGCGCGCGGGCGGTATTAGGGTTGGCGTTGACCCAGTCGGCGGTGGTGCCGAGAATTTTTTCCGGATGATCCGGCCAGATGTCCTGCGAGGTGGCGGCGGTGAATCCCAACCCTTCGATGATGGCGCGCTGGTTCCAGGGTTCGCCCACGCAGTAACCGCTCATGTTGCCGATCTTCATGTTGGTGACCATCTGCGGCGGCGGCACCACCACCGTGCGCACGTCGTCAAACGGATTGATGCCGGCGGCGCCCAGCCAGTAATAGAGCCACATGGCGTGAGTGCCGGTGGGAAACGTCTGGGCGAAGGTATAGGTGCCCGCCGGGCTGGCGGCGATGTATTTTTTCAGGCTGGCGCCATCCGTTACGCCGGCTTCGCGCAACGTGTTGGCCAGCGTGATGCCCTGCCCGTTGTTGTTGATGGTCATCAGCGAAGCCATGTTGTGTTGCGGGCCGCCCGCGCCGACCTGTAAGCCATACACCAGGCCGTAGAGTACGTGGGCGGCGTCCAGTTCGCCGGAAACCAGTTTGTCCCGCACCGCCGCCCAGCTGGCCTCTTTGCTGGGGACAAGGGTGATGCCGTATTTTTTGTCGAATCCTTTTACCGCCGCCATCACCACGGAAGCGCAATCGGTGAGCGGAATAAAGCCCACCCGGACTTCTTTCTTTTCCGGCGCATCAGAACCCGCCGCCCAGGCGTGGTTCATCACCCCCGGTAGTAACAGCGTTCCGCCTACTACGGCGCTGCCCGCCAGAAACTGACGACGGGAAAAGGTTTTGGGGGATTGGGAATCACTCATTGACGACACCTCAGCCATTACGCCACTGCCGCGGCGAAAAATAAAAAAGGCGCCCACAAGACATGCGAAATCCGCATGCTTATGGACGCCTTTGCCCGAAGGTTCCTCCCGCGCCGCCATTAGCGGGGAAAAACCGCGATAAATTGTTAGCAGGGATATAGCAAGAGCTGTGCCAGAGTAAAAAACTCTGCGTTTTACCGTGCTGCACACCGCGGCAATGCGATGAAAGACTCGGCATAGAAATGAAAAAATGTGATGAATATCAATAGAAATAGGGGGTTGGGCAGAACTCGAACACCGCAGGCAACCGCATGGACAGGCAGCACATCCACTGCAGATACGTTCACGGCACCTGCACCGTCGTCAGGCAGATCACGCACGCTTTATGTGCATAAAGCCCAACCCTTAATCAACTGGGTTCGGTGATAACCCGCTCCGTCCAGTATCACATGGATTTTTTGTCGGTAATCGAGGTAACGTTTACGTATCTCGATGAAAAAACGAGCAATGCGTAACGGGTCGCGCCTCAGCGCACGTTCACTGTTGACGCCGTGACGCCATTAGAGCTGTGTACCGACTGGCTTGTTTACTGAATGGCTTGTTTACTGAATGGCTTGTTTACTGAATGGATTGCATACCGGCTGAGCATTCCGTTGCCATGCCCCCCGACGCTGGGGAGGTGCCGGTACATGGTGACAGACGGGATGTCATGTCACCGGCATTCACCCGTCAGCGTCGGTAAGCGGTATCAGGCCATCAAATGACGTTCTTGTCGCGCAGGGCCGTCACGGCTGTGCTGTCATAGCCCAGTTCACGCAGAACCTCGTCGGTATGTTCGCCGTGCAGAGGGGATCGGGTGATATCCACCGGGCTGTCGGACATTTTTATCGGCATGCCAACAGTGGTGTACCTGCCGCGCATTGGATGATCAACCTCGACGATGGTGCCGCTGGCGCGCAGGGCATCGTCTCTGGCGATCTCTTTCATTGAAAGCACCGGGCCGCAGGGGATGTCGTAATGGTTGAGAATTTCCATCACCTCGAATTTGCTCTTGGTCATCGTCCACTGTTCGATGCGCTGGAAGATGGCGTTGAGTCTTGGCAGGCGGGCGGCGGGGGTGTTGAAACGTTCGTCCTCGATCCAGTTTTGTTCGCCGATCAGGTTGCATATCGCCGGCCAGACCGCCGCCTGAGCGATGAAATAGAGGTAGGCGTTGTGGTCGGTTTCCCACCCTTTGCATTTGAGGATAGAACCCGGCTGGCCGCCACCCGACGCATTGCCTGCGCGCGGCACCGCGTCGCTATGCGGGAATGGCGGATATTCATCCAATACGCCGGTGCGTTCCAGCCGTTGCTGGTCACGCAGTTTGACCCGGCATAGATTGAGCACGGCGTCTTGCATCGACACCGAGACTTTTTGTCCGCGCCCCGTGGTATGACGCTGGAAAAGCGCGGAGACAATACCCAGCGCCAGGTGCAAGCCTGAGCCTGAATCGCCGATCTGCGCGCCGGTAACCATCGGCGGGCCATCGTTGAAGCCGGTGGTTGACGCCGCGCCGCCGGCACATTGGGCGACATTCTCGTAAGATTTGCAGTCCTCGTAACGACCTGGCCCGAAGCCCTTGACCGAGGCGAGGATCAGGCGTGGATTGGTGGCGTGGATGTGCTCCCAGGTCAGTCCCATGCGATCCAGCGCGCCGGGTGCAAAGTTCTCAACCAGTACGTCACAACGCCTGATCAGGCTATCCAGTACCTGCAGGCCTTCGGGTGTTTTGGTGTTGAGGGTGACGGCGCGTTTGTTGTGGTTCAGCATCGTAAAATACAAGCTGTCCACGCCGGGAATGTCGCGTAATTGCTTGCGTGTCGCGTCACCCTCGCCGACACGTTCGATCTTGATAACGTCTGCGCCCATCCAGGCGAGTAGCTGGGTACAGCTTGGGCCAGACTGAACATGGGTAAAATCGATAATTCTGATCCCGTCTAATGCCTTGCTCATGATAATTCTCCTCGACTCTCATTCACCTCGACGCGATTCACCGCGCTTCATCCTTCCTCGGTCTGTTTGCCCTGAGCGTCAGAGGCGACGGTCAGGGCGTGTCGTCAGTCGACTTTTTAGGGCGGTTTATGTCGGTCGCTTTGCTTGCTGTTCTGCCTCAGCCAGACGCTTGCGCAGCGTGCGTTCTTCGTTGAAGCGTGTCGTGTCGTCACGGATGATGGCGGCGATGGAGGCTGGCTGCCCCGCCTCCCCAGGCAGCAAGGCCACGGTGAAGGCGATGGAAATCGTGCCGCCGTCACGCGTCAGGGCCGGTACGTTAAGTAACGAGGTGCCGTATCGGGTGGTGCCGCTGTGCAGGGTCTGGTGGTAGCCAGACCAGTGCCGCTGGCGTTGCCGCTCGGGAATGATGATGTCGAGCGAGGCGCCCAGCGCCTCGCCCTGGGTGAAGCCGAACAGACGTTCGGCTGCGGGGTTCCAGGCGGTGATGATGCCGTCGGCATCGCAAATAATCACGGCATCACCCACCGCTGAGAGGAACTGCTGTAGCGTGAGCGCCATCGTGCTTACACCGCTTTAGCTGTGTGAATGAGCGCAATCTGCTCTGTCGAGTAGCCCAGTTCCGCCAGCACGTCGTCGGTATGCTCGCCGAGCAGCGGCGAGGCGGTAATCTCAGGTTTGAGAGTCGAGAACTTGATCGGGCAGCCGACGGTCCAGTAGCTTCCGCGCACTTTGTGCGGCACTTCGACGATGGAACCGCTTTTACGCAGCGATTCGTCGTGCAGCAGTTCCTTCATCGACATCACCGGCGCACAAGGGATGCCGAACTTACCGAAGTATTCCACCGCGTCGAATTTGTTTTACCGGTCCTCAGAATGAAACTTTCAATGGCGCCGAAAATATCCATGATGTGCGGCTGGCGCGCCTTCGGGGTGGTAAACGCCGGGTCTTCCCGCCATTCAGGGCGCTCTATCGCATCGCAAATCGGCGTCCAGACCAGATCCTGTACCGTGAAGTAGATGTAGGCATTGGGGTCGGTCTCCCAGCCTTTGCACTTGAGGATCCAGCCGGGCTGGCCGCCGCCGCCGGCATTCCCGCCGCGCGGTACCACATCGGAGAACGGTTCATGCGGATACTGCGGGTACTCTTCCAGATAGCCGACTTTGTCCAAACGCAGTTGATCGCGCATTTTGACGCGGCAGAGGTTGAGCACGGCGTCCTGCATGGCGCAGGCGACTTTCTGCCCTTTGCCGGTTTTCTGGCGACCGATATAGGCAGTCAGAATACCGATGGCTAAATGCATACCGGTATTGCTGTCGCCTAACGCGGCGGCCGAAATGGTCGGCACGGCATTCTCTCCCTTCCACCAGCCGGTGGTTGAAGCCGCCCCACCGGCGCATTGCGCCACGTTTTCATAGGCTCGCAGGTGTTCGTAGTGGTGGCCTTCGCTGAAGCCTTTGACAGAGGCAAGGATCATGCGGGGGTTCAGTTCCTGAATGTGCTCCCAGGTAAACCCCATGCGATCCAGCGCGCCGGGGCCGAAGTTTTCCACCATCACGTCACATTCTTTGATCAGCCGGGTCAGCACTTCCTTGCCCTCGGGCTTTTTGGTATCCAGTGTGAGTGAGCGCTTATTGCTGTTGAGCATGGTGAAATACAGGGCGTCCGCATCCGGGATGTCGCGTAATTGGTTACGGGTGATGTCGCCTGAACCCGGACGTTCGATTTTGATCACGTCTGCGCCGAACCACGCCAGCATTTGTGTACATGCCGGGCCTGCCTGTACGTGGGTGAAATCGATGATTTTGACGCCAGCCAACGGCAAATCTTTGTTGTTATTCATAGAATTATCTCCATTTTGTGTATGAATGACCAAAGCGATTATTTTTTGATGGCTTTGGTTGGGTTCAGGTTGGTAATGCGGCCACTTTCGGTGCCGACCGTCTCGTCGATAACCGCGTTGATCAGGGTTGGCTTACCGGAGGCAATGGCTTCATTCATGGCGCGATGCAGTTCATCCGTGGTGGTGACATGCACGCCGACGCCGCCAAACGCCTGCATCATCATTTCGTAGCGTGCGTCTTTGACGAACACGGTGGGCGCCATGTCCGTGCCGCCCGCGGCATTGGTGTCGGTCCCTTTGTAGATGCCGTTGTTGTTGAACACCACAATGCAGACGGGCAGGTGGTAACGGCAGATCGTTTCCACTTCCATGCCGCTGAAACCGAAGGCGGAATCGCCCTCAATGGCGATGACGGGTTTGCCCGTGACCACCGCGCCAGCGACGGCAAAGCCCATGCCGATACCCATCACCCCCCAGGTGCCGACATCCAGACGTTTGCGCGGCAGGTACATGTCGACGATGCTGCGGCCAAAATCCAGCGTGTTGGCCCCTTCGCTGACGACAATCGCTTCCGGGTTATCCTTCACGACCGCTTTCACCACGCTTAATGCACTATGGAAATTCATCGGTGATGGACGGGCGGCCAACATGTCGGCCATCTTGTTGATGTTTTTGGCTCTGCGTTCGGCGATAACGCCGGTCCAGTCATTCGACGGCTTGGCCCAGTCATTGCCGATGCCGTTTAGCAACGCAGTGACGCAAGAACCGATATCACCGATAAGCGGTGCATCAATGGCGACATTGCTGTCGATTTCAGTCGGCGCGATATCGATCTGGATAAATTTCTTCGGCCCGTTTTCCTGCCCCCAGGTTTTGCCTTTACCGTGTGAGAGCAACCAGTTCAGACGAGCGCCGATCAGCACCACCACATCCGCTTCTTTCAAAACGTAGGAGCGTGTGGCGGCGGCTGACAATTCATGCGTATCCGGCAGCAAGCCTTTAGCCATCGACATCGGCAGGTAGGGAATACCGGTTTTTTCGACCAGGGTGCGAATCTCGGCATCGGCACGGGCGTAGGCCGCCCCTTTGCCCAGCAGAATCAGCGGTTTTCTGGCGTTTTTGAGCAACGTAAGCGCACGGGCAACCGAATCCGGGGCCGGGAGCTGGCGAGGGGCCGGGTCGACAACCTTGATGAGTGACTGGCGTCCGGCATCCTGTGGTAGGGTTTGCGAGAACAGTTTAGCCGGCAAATCCAGATAAACCCCGCCGGGGCGTCCAGAGACGGCGGCACGAATGGCGCGGGCGATACCAACGCCGATGTCTTCGGCTCGCAATACGCGAAAGGCGGCCTTGCACAGCGGTTTAGCGATAGCCAGTTGATCCATTTCTTCGTAATCGCCTTGCTGTAAGTCGACGATTTCACGCTCGCTGGAACCGCTGATCAGGATCATCGGGAAACAGTTGGTTGTCGCGTTAGCCAGCGCGGTCAGGCCGTTCAGAAAGCCCGGTGCGGACACCGTCATACAAATACCGGGTTTACCGGTAAGAAAACCGGCCGCCGCCGCCGCGTTACCGGCATGCTGCTCATGACGGAACGAAATCACCCGCAGCCCTTCTGCCTGGGCCATGCGCAACAGGTCGGTAATCGGGATACCGGGTAAGCCGAAAAGGGTATCGATATCGTTGAGTTTGAGCGCCTCCAGAAAAAGGTGAAAGCCATCAATCAGTGTTGTTTTTTCTGATGCTGCCGCATTGGCAGTATCGATTTCGGTAATAGCAGACATAAAACCTCGCTTTTCATTTCCAATATCATGAATTTCTGTAATAGATTTGCGTTGTTAGTGCGTGGTGGTTATTAGCATTCCATCCGTTTCTTTCCAGACGGGAGGATGTTTCCAAAGAGGAATAAGAATGATCCCGGAAAGTAACGCCATAATGGAGGACGCAATAATGGTGAAGGGGTGACCATAGGTGGTAATTAAATAGGCGGAGAGTACGCCACCATAAATTCCGCCTATTCCCTTCGCGGAGGCATACAGCATGCCGTAGTTGGAGCCGGAAGCGACTTCACCGTAGTAATAACCCACGATTGACGCAAACAGTGAATATAATGCCCCCCAGAAGAATATCGAGATAATACAACTACTGATAAAACCTGTTGCGCTATTGGCTTTAGCGAAAAATAACGCCACGAGAGAAAACACGCCGCACAGGATATAAAAGATAGTCATGGTTTTATCGATGCCGATTTTATCTGCAATCCAGCCACCGACCACCCGGCTAAGGCCGCTGGTGATTGCCATTCCAACGGTGATGACGGTGCCAGCCGTCAGACTGAAATGAAACGCAGACGCAAATTTAATGCTATTTGAGATAAACGTTAAACCGGATGCAGAGACTAAAACGAAAGAAGCAATTAACACCCAGAACTGCCAGGTATGCATTGCTTCTCCCATACTGTATTGTTTTTCACAAGGGCGTTTTGCTACGGCATGTTTTTTTGCAGATGAGGATGTGACATGACTCCAGCCTTTCGGCGGGTCTTTCATAAGCAAACCGGTAATAATAATCACACCGGAGATAACCGCTGCCATAATAAAAATCACATTGAAAAAGACACTGTCCGGGGCATCTTCCGGAATATTTCGAATAGGGAAAATAAAAGGCAATGCTCCCCAGGAGAACGCCGCAGAAACAAGACCGATGGTGATGTTCCTGTAGTCAGGGAACCACTTGTTGCAGGTGGTGATTGCCGCGTTGTAGACAAATCCGCAGAAAAAACAGCCGATACACCAGACGGTGAGCACGATGTTATACGACAGCGTCTGCCCGAATGCGCATACCAGCAGGCCGATGCCTGAAAAAATCCCCGCCACGACGGACACTATTTTCGGCCCAAACTTGTCCCGAAAGATGCCGCCTGGCAGGGTGCCGAAGGCCTGGAAAATAACGAACATGCTGAACATGAGCGATATTTTTGTCGGCTCCCAGCCATATGTTTTTGCAAAGTGCGGTGCAATTACCGACCAGGCATATTCATAAGGGCTAATAACCGACATCGCCAGAAAGGCTAATACAAAAAGCCACCATCGGTTGAAACCGAGTATGTCCTTATCCGTTCGCTTTTGCATAGTGATTAATTCACTCATAATACACTCTCCTGATTTAGAGAATCTGAAAATAAGAGTTGAGCGAAACAGGAAGGGAATAATGTGGCCATCACCATGGCCACTTATTCACAACATGTTTACTTGATCTATCTGTTTATGATTTCTTTTATTTGCAGGTGTATTTATTGTCTTGCTTGCCTCCATTTCTTACGTGTTCCTATGATATGACTTTACACGATGACAATTTATGTGTCGGATGGGTTACTGTTCACTCGGCTAATTGATTCGATTTTTAATTATTTCTCCTAGTTACCGGCGAAACATGATGGCGATGTAAATTACAATGTATTTTCTAAATACAGTGGGTGATGGTATTAAAGTCGAGAATGATTAATAAAATGCTTATACCACTCATCATGAATAGGCCATCTGCGCTATTCAATGTTATCGACGATAAAGCAAGATGAAGCATTATTGTTACCAGTTAATAACTCATTGTTTTTTGTTTGCATTGAACGCCGTCTCTTTAATAATTTCGTGCCGGTATTTGCATCCATTATGATAACGAATTTGTCGTCATCATAATAAAATTGCGCTTCGTTCTTTTTCTGGTATTTATTAATAACCACAAGCCGCTGGTTGTGGAAATGTTTTTTTTAATCTATCGATGACTTTAAATCATGAATATTTCAAATATATCGTTAAGACAGTTACGCATTTTTTTAGCCGTTGCCGAGCATCATGGCTTTAGCCGTGCAGGCAACATGATGTCCCTGACACAATCTGCGATGAGTCACAGTATCGGTGACTTGGAAAATGAGTTGGGGATCCGGTTATTTGAACGTACGACCCGGGAGGTGTTGTTGACGCAAGAGGGGGCTGAGTTGTCTGAGGCACTTCGTCGTGTGCTGGGTGAACTGGAAACGACGCTGTGTAACACTCAAAGCCGGGCGGAGCGACGACGTGGGTTAGTTCACGTCGCGACCAGTCCGACGATTTCGGCAGGGATCATGCCTGACTGCATCGCGCAGATTGCGGAGAATTATCCGCAGGTCAATCTGATTATTCATGATCGGGTACAGCAGCAGGCGATGCAGATGGTATTGAACGGCGAAGTTGATTTTGGCGTGATTATCGAACCCTCCGTACCGTCCGACCTGTACACGGAGACATTTATGGAGGAACCATTTTGTCTGGTATTGCCTGAGAACCACCAGATTGCACGTCTGAAACAGGTGACATGGCATGATCTGCAGAATCAAGAAATGGTGTTACTTGACTATGCCTCAGGTAGCCGCCCCTTAATCGACAATGCATTAATTCGTCATGGCGTCACGCCGCATGTCATTCAGGAACTTGGGCATGTCACTACAATATTTCGCATTTTACAGTCGGGTATCGGGGTTTCGGTCATCCCGCAACTGGCGTTATCTTCCCTTGAATGCTCTGGTCTGGCCGTACGTCAGTTATGGCCAATCGAGAACCGGCGATTGCAGTTGGTACGCCGTCGTAATCATTCGCTCTCCACTGCGGCAACCGCAATATGGACGTTAATTCAGACGCTGTGTCAGGCCTAAGTTTTTACCGGCCTTAGTCAACGGGCTCATACCGTATACATAAAACAGATTGACGATGAGCAGCAGAGGCGGCTAACCCGCTTTGCCATCAGTCATTCGCCGGTCGATACTTTTCATTTTCCAGAACAGCGGATCTGACCATGCTGGACGTCAGGAACGCGTCAGACCGGCTATTCGTCATATTTCATTGCGTCAATATCAGGGAAGGTCAATACATCAGGTGGGTAAGCGTTTTATTCGCGTGGACGCAGGTGGCGTTGCTTTTGCTACTGGCATGACAGGTGATGCTGTGTGAGACAAGGGTGGACGTTATCGTTGTTGTCGGCGTTGTTGTCGGCGTTGTTCTGGTGGGTGGTCTGGTGGAGTGCACGGTCAACCACCCGCGATTGCAGCGCCTGCGCCGTCAGTTGCTGCTGACCTCTACCGCGCCGTGGCTGTACCAGAAAGTGGGCTACGAGCCGGTTAACCGTCAGGATTATGCCTGGACGTTTGTCCGCCAGGATATCTACAGCACCGGGACGGCAGGCTGAGTTGCGATCCGCTCTGCAACGTCAATACCCGCGCGCTATCGCCTGATATTGCCAGAAGAGCAACCGCTTTCTAAACTTGAAAGCGCAGATCGCCCTGTTTTATCTATCCGCTAAATCATGCCGGCCGTTGGGAAATGGCCAGCGCGTGATTTCCCGAATGTTCAGATAGCCAGGCAGCGGGGGCAAATAAAGGCCGCCGACATACCGCATGGCGAATGCACTATTTAGATATCACTGTTTGATATATTTCCCCGGATTAAAACGGATAGCTTTATATTTCACATCTCATCTTTTTATTTTATAAAAATAAAACGCTTTTCCCATAATTAAAAAATCAACACACCATTCTCAATACACAGCAAGAGGTTCCCGTGATGAAAATAAAAAATCGCCCAGCCATTATTCTCATGCTCGCCCTGTTGTTACTGGGATGCAGTAACAAAGATATTCATTACTATTCGGCAGACGAAAGTACCCTGCATACTCGCGGCGGCGTATTAGGCGACAACGGTATTTATCATGACGTGCTTTATAATCCGGAGTCGGTGGCGTTGAGTTTCGACGGGTTTATCGTCGGCCTGGATAAATCGCCCCGCACCCTTATCGGCGCCGGCGACGACAATTACCGCCCCCAGCCGCAGGAGGGGATGTCCCGGGTGATTCGCCGTCTGGATAAGGATTACAAAACACATTATATCTCGCACATCATTCATGACCGTGGACTGCCGTATGGCCGGGAAAACTGTGCCGTTTACTCGGTATACAATCCGTCGCCCTTATTCCCCCGCGGCGTAGCATCCGACGAAAGAGCCGCCAGTCCGTTATTCTCTTTCTGCCCGCCGGCACAAGCCAGCGACGCTTCCCCCATCAACCACAAGGTTCCCCCCCACCAGGCGTTTGAGGGTTCCAGAGCAGGATTACAGGCGCTTAAGACCGCCTTGCTCGCCAGTATCGATGAACACAACCGGTCGGGCCGTCCTTATACTCACGCTATCGTCATCGTCATGGGATGGAATACGCCGCAAATCGAAGCCATACGGAATTTCAACAGCATCATGTCCCATCTTGATGCCGTCGCTCGCCAGCAGAATCAACCCTTTAATCCATTATTCGTCGGTGTGACCTGGTCAAGTTACTGGGACGAAAACTGGTTTGACGTCGCGGTTCGTCTTGCCAGCTATCCCAACAAAGCGGATGACGCGGATGAAATAGGCGCCAGTTGGCTGGGGAGTATTGTGGATACCGTACACGGCGCCATCAATCAACGCGGCCAGAACCGTCCCGAGGCGATACCGCTGATCGCCATCGGCCACAGTTTTGGCGCCAGAGCCGTCTCCATGGCGGTCTGTCAGGGGCCTCAATTCCGTGTTCCCGCATCGCCGGTACGCACTCAGGGCAGCCCGGTGGTCGATCTGTTTATCGGGCTTGAACCGGCGGTGTCACTCCGCCGGTTTCTTAGCGGCAGCGTCGAAAAGATTCAATACAATGACTGCGCTGCGGCAAAACATATCGTCATGACCGCCAGCCGCTATGATTCCGCCGTGGCCTCATCACTGTGGGTCGAGATGATCGGTAATGCCTTCGTTTACCAACGCACTTGCGACGACAACAAGAACGACCGCCTATCCTGCAAGACAGCATGCGCGAATGGCGACATCGTCGATGCCGCGGGACAGTGCGGCACAGCCAAACCCGTTACTGCGCTCAACAGCCCGATTACCTATATTGACGCCTCGCGCCTGATCCGTTTCAACCAGCCCAATACTGGCGGCAATGCCCATAGTGATATTTACCGCCCGGATACAGGCAAATTCATTTGGAACGCCATATCCGCCGCCAGTCATTCTGGGACGAAATAGACCAGGTTGAGCCTCCCAATACGGGGAATGGCTACGCAAGCCATTCCCCGTCGCCAATCAACCGCCGGTTATTTACATTGCATGCGCCCACTCCATGCTGGCGATTATCTGCGGTAGAACATCACTAACGCTGACCGCTGGGCGTGGTGACTATTTCCCCTCGTTGATCGCCATAATGGCTCTGTCGATGGTTCGGGAAAACGTGCCGGTTTATGATGGGCAAACCATTATAAAAAAAGGGTGAAAATACAATGCGGATAGTGACAGTGGTTGATTACGACACGCAATGGCCTGATGTTTTCACGGCCGAGCGTGCGCGGTTGCAGCAAACTATTGGCAAGGTCGTTTCGCGCATCCACCACATTAGCAGCACGTCAGTGCCAGGTTTGGCAGCAAAACCCGTGATAGATATATTGCTGGAAGTAGAAAGTCTCGATGCGTTGGATCAATTTAACGCGGTCATGGAATGTATTGGGTATACCGCTCGTGGTGAAAATGGGATCCCCCATCGCCGATATTTCACCAAAGGTGGGGATCAGCGTAGTCATCAGGTGCATGCTTTCGTCGTTGGCGATAAGCAAATTATCAAACATCTGGCATTTCGTGACTATCTGAGAAAAAACCCTAAAGCCGCAGAGCAATACGCTGAAATAAAACGTGCCGCAATACTCACCAGTAACCGCAATAGCCATATTTATAGCCGCCTTAAGGCAGACTTTATTGAATATCACCTTAGGCTGGCGCTCATGGATGTAGCGCGATCATAAGAGCGGTGTTTTACGCCTTTAGGTACATCCACCGGGCGCCCGAATGCCCGTGTGATAACAATGCGGCTGGTCTTACTCCGGTGTTTTCAGAAAGCGACACAGGTGGCCGTTGCATTCTTACCCCCCCTCAATCGGGATCCCCCAGCACATCGGCGACCGCCAACATGGCGGCGGCGATCTCCACCAGCTTCTTATTCTGGTTCATCGCCATACGCCGCAAGGTGTTATACGCCTCTTCTTCGCTCAGGCCGCGATGCTGCATCAGCAACCCTTTGGCACGATCGATTTGTTTGCGCTCGCTAAGCGTGGCACGCATCTCCGCCAGTTCATTATCCAACGACTGCAAACGCCGCGCCTGTTGCTGCACCAGCGACAACAGCGAACGCCCCAGCTGCGGCCGCACGCCGTCGCTATCCAGCCAGCCGGCGCCCGCCTCCGCCATATCGGGCGCGGCGATAAACACCGAATAGCCGTGATCATCGCCGTCCGGCGTCGGCAGCAGGCCGGATACATCCGCCTGCTGGTCGAGGCAAGCCTGTTCCGCCGCCGCGATACGCTCCCGACACAGACGCATCAGCGCCTGTTCCAGGTTGTCCTCAATCTGCTTCATGGCATCAATACGGGTCGTTGCCAGCGCAAACCAATGCAGACTGCCGTCCGGCGGCATATTCCCCGGCAGACGAGTGCAGGCCAGCCGACGCAGGCGCTCAAACTCACGATCCGTCACCAACGCCTGCCAGGCGGCGCGGTTGTCGTCATCCGCAAAGCTGACGAAGGTATCGAAACAACGCTCCTGCCGCTCGATCAGATCCAGCAACGTTTGCTGTTCCGTCGGTGAAAAACCGCCGGCGGCGAAGGCGGCCGCCCCCAGCGCCCGCTCCTGCCCCGCCAGCTCCTTACCCTGCATAAAGCTGAACATGGCGATCAACGCCCGGGCAATCACCGGCTCCGCTGCGGTATCCGACACCTCGAACACCAGCGTCAGCAAATGGCGGATCGCTTCGCTGAACGCCGCCATCGCGTCCGGCTGCGGCAGATTGTGCTGGCGAATTTGCTGACGCAACCCCGGCAACAAGCCGAGAGAGTACAAAACACTCGCGGTGCGGCTGAACAATCTGCTGGCCTGCGGCAGGCTGGCCGCGCGTTGTTCCAATACCCCCACCTGCGCCATAAATTGCGCCTGCGCCTGAGTGACGTCCTGTTCGCGCAGCGACAGCTCATCGGCGCACAGGCGCCCGCCGGAGCACAAAAAAAGATTGGTGGTACCGCGTTCACGTTGCAGCATATGCACCAATTGGCTGATACGTCCGACCAGCTCGCCGCTCTGCAGCAACCCCCGCAAACTGTTCAGTTCACATTGGCGTGACGCCATCAGGAAACGAATGGTGGTTGAAGGATCCGCGACTGTCATAGTTCTCTCCCGGCAAGACATCGTTCGACAGTATGCCTGTGCAGCAATCGATACCCCAAATAATTTGAGCGGACACAGGCTACGGCGCGACACGTCGCCGGCCGCCACACGGCGGCAAACACGCGCAGGTTTTGGCTATGCCGGTGATCGGTTAGGCCATCGCCCCGCGCATCGGGATCCGCTCACTTGCTTGCCGATTATCACGCGAATGAGTTGAGGTACGGGTTTATCGGATTGTCATTTCATTTATTGCTTAACCCAATAAATACCCACTGTTATTCCCTCGTTGAAATAAAAAAGTAATGATGAAGAAGTAAACCATGCCGATATATTCTTGTTGTATTCATCACGGAGGATGTCGATATTTTTATTACCAAAGAGACAACATTAAAAAACTTTTTCTTCATATCCCAGAAAAGAGTCAATAACAATAAAGCAGGAATAACCTTATGAAACTCATTAGAAATATAACCATCCGCAAGGCAATGCTCGCGATACTGTCTATTTTTTTATTACTTTGGTGTGCTATTTCCTGGCTGGAACTCTCCTCCCTGAATCACGTTAATGCATTATTGCAACTTAATCAGACACAGCAGAGAAATGCTGAAACCATGAGCCACGGCACCGAAGCGTATTTTCGTACCTCGGTCAGGTTATTTATGGCCGCCGATCTCTTTCAGATCGGTGACAACGATAATGCCAAAAAGCTGGTGCAATCCGCATCAGATACCATCAACCTCAGTATTCATGATCTGAAAACGTTCACCGCGTCGTCTCATACCGGCATCTCCAAAGAGGTATTACAAGGCATTCTGGATCATTGGGATCATATCCATGTCGAGATCGCCAAAATGATCGACCTGCTAAACAAAGGGGATCTCGAACAGTTCAGGGCATTTACCCGCACCAGCCTTCCCCCCATCAGCATCGCATTCAGCAAAGCCAGCGAGCAGTACCTGCAGCAGTTGGAACAGCAAAACCAGCGCAATGACCAAAATATCGAAGCCATGATCGCGACTTGCAAGCAGGCGCTGATCGGCGCATTGGTGCTGGGCGTGGTGATCCTGTTTCTCACTGACCGCTATCTGGTGGCCTGCCTGCTTATGCCGTTGCGCCATATCCGTAACCATTTTAAAACGCTTGCCGATGGCCAGCTCCATCACGCCATCAGCGATCTGGGCCGTAACGATATCGGCCAGCTCATCCCTTACCTGCGCGACATGCAAGAGAGCCTGATTCGTACCGTCAGCCTGATCCGCGACAGCGCTCACGCCATCTATCAGGGCGCGGGCGAAATCAGCGTCGGCAACAACGATCTCTCTGCCCGCACCGAGCAACAAGCCTCCGCACTGGAACAGACCGCCGCCAGCATGGAACAGTTGGGCGCCACCGTGAAACAAAACGCCGACAACGTTTCCCAGGCCAACAAACGGGCGCAGGATGCCTCGCACATGGCGAAGAACGGCGGCGAACTGGTGGATAATGTCGTCACGACGATGAACAACATCACCCAAAGCTCACGCAAAATCGCCGATATCACCAGCGTCATCAACAGCATCGCCTTTCAGACCAACATTCTGGCGCTGAACGCTGCGGTGGAAGCCGCCCGCGCCGGCGAGCAGGGCCGGGGGTTCGCGGTAGTGGCAGGCGAAGTGCGCAACCTGGCGCAGCGCAGCGCCCAAGCCGCCAAAGAGATTGAGGGGTTGATTTCCGAATCGGTCATCCGCATCAACACCGGTTCCGACCAAGTCGCCAGTACCGGGGAAACCATCCACGATATTATTCGCGCCGTCACCCAGGTGACTGACCTGATAGGGGAAATCGCTTCCGCTTCGATTGAACAGGAACGCGGCATCAGCCAGATAGCCCAGGCGGTCACGGAAATGGACGGCGTCACCCAGCAAAACGCCGCACTGGTGCAGGAATCCGCCGCGGCGTCGGCATCACTGGAGGATCAGGCCCGCCAGTTAACCTCGGCGGTGGCGGTGTTCCAACTGCCTGACAGTTCAGGCGCCCCGCAACTTCGTCCGGCGCTGGCGACCGCTGCGCCCGCCGCAGCGCTGCCGGCCCTCGGCGACAAGGGCGGCAGCAAGAACCGCGACCATAACTGGCAGACATTCTGACGTCGTAACGCAGCGGCCTGGCGACGCCGGGCCGCTATTCCACCGTATTGAGCGTCGTGTCAGTAGCATAGCAGTACACCGAACATACCCGCAGTACCTGAGAATATCGCCCCCGGCCCGATGCAAAATGACCCGTAAAGCCAACACTTAATCCACCCCGCCGCCTAATGCGTTATACAGGGTGATCAGGTTGTTCAGCCGCGATTGCTCCAGCGAAATCAGCGACTGACGGGCGCTGTACAGCGTGCGTTGCGCATCCAGCACATTCAGATAGGTGTCCACGCCTTCACGATAACGACTGCTGGCTAACTGATAACTGCGTTGCGCCGCCGACACATAATCCTGCTGCGCCGATTGCTGCTCAGCGAGGGTTCCTTTGCGGGCCAGCGCATCGGCCACGTCGCTGAACGCGGTTTGCACCGCTTTCTCATAGCTGGCGATATAGCCTTTTTTCTCCGCTTCGGCATAACGCAGCGCCGACAGATTGGCGCCGCCGTCGAAAATCGGCAGACTCACGCCGGGCACAACCGACCAGACCCGAGAACCATGACGAAACAGCGATGACAGCTCGCTGCTGCCGATGCCATTGCTGGCAGTGAGGGTGATGCTGGGGAAAAAGGCCGCTCGCGCCGCGCCGATATTGGCGTTGGCGGATTTCAGGGTATGTTCCGCCGCCTGCACATCAGGACGTCGCAACAGCACCGTGGAGGAAATCCCCGCCGCTACCGGCGCGACCGCCCCGCTCACGCTCTCCAGCGAGTCCGGCAGCAATGCCTCCGGCACCGGACGGCCCGCCAGCAGATCCAGCGCGTTCCGGCTTTGCGCTTCGGTGGTCAACGCGCTGGCGACATCCGCCCGCGCCTGCTGATAAACGGTTTCCGACTGCGCCACATCCACCGCCGACGCCACGCCGTTGCGCTGCCGGCTGCGCGTTACCGCCAGCGACTGCCCGGCGCTTGCCATCGTCTGCCGCGCCAGCGCCAGATCGCTGCGGGCGGTCGCCAACGTCACCCAGGCGGTGGCGCTGTCGGCAATCAGCGTCAGACGGGTGCTGGTGGCGGTTTCCGCGCTGGCAAGGTAAGTCTCCAGCGCTGCGCCGGTCAGGCTGCGGTTTTTGCCGAACAGATCCAGCGAGAAGGCACTGACGGAGAGCCCCGCACTATAACTTTGGCTGAGCGATGTCCCGCTGCCGCTGCTATTAAGCGCACGGCTGCGCGTACCGTCGAGCGTGGCATTGAGCGACGGCGCCAGATCCGCACGCTGTTCGCCATACAGGGCACGCGCCGCCTCCATATCGGCGATCGCTTTGCGCAGGCTGCGGTTATCCGACAGCGCCATGTCGACCACCTGACGCAGACGCGCATCCACCATCACCTCGCGCCACGGAATGTCGTTAGCGGCGCGCCCGGCGGGCGAAGCGGTTTGATAGGCCGCGCCCTGCGGCCAGTTTTCAGGCACCGGCGCAGATGGCCGTTGATAGTGTGGAGCGAGCGTACAACCGGACAACAACATAACGCCGGTGACGATGCCTGCGATGACGCGCATTAGATTTCTCCCTGTGAAGGGTCGACCGGTAACTGCCGGGACTCGTTTTTACGACCGGAAAAAACCCGCCGCACCAGAACAAAGAACAACGGCACCAGGAAGATCGCCAGTATCGTCGCCGTCAGCGTCCCGCCGACAATACCGCTGCCGATGGAGATACGGCTGTTGGCGCCCGCCCCGGTCGCCACCGCCAGCGGCAGCACACCGGCGATAAACGCCAGCGAGGTCATCAGCACCGGACGCAACCGGGTGCGCGCCCCCTCCAACGCCGCTTCATACAGCGTGGCACCGCGCCGGTAGGCCGCTTCGGCGAACTCAACGATCAGGATGGCGTTTTTGGCCGATAGCCCGATGGTGGTCAACAACGCCACCTGAAAATAGACATCGTTTTCCAGCCCGCGCAGGGTCGCCGCCAACACCGCGCCCACCACGCCGAGCGGGATCACCATCATCACCGAGAAGGGGACGCTCCAGCTTTCATACAACGCCGCCAGACACAGGAACACCACCAAAATGGAAATGGCGTACAACGATACCGACTGCCCGCTGGCCAACCGTTCCTGATACGACAGTTCGCTCCACGAGAAGGTGGTGCCGGACGGCAGCGAGCGCGCCAGTGACTCCATCTCGTCCATCGCTTCGCCTGAGCTGACGCCCGATGCGGCCGCACCCTGAATCTCATAGGCCGCCAGCCCGTTGTAGCGCGACAGGCTCTCCGGGCCGAAGCTCCAGCGCGTGGAAGCAAACGCGGAGAATGGCGTCATGACGCTGTTACCGCTGCTGTCGGTACCGCGCACAAACCATTTATCGAGATCGGCCGGTTTGCTGCGAGAAGTTGCATCCCCCTGAATATAAACCTTTTTTACCCGCCCACGATCGATAAAATCGTTGACGTAGGTACTGCCCCAGGCACTACTCAACGTACTGGTGACATCGCTGACCGACAGCCCCAGCGCGCTGGCTTTGGCGTAGTCGATATCCACCTGCAACTGCGGCATCTCCGCCAGATCGTTGGGGCGCACCGCCGACAACCGTGGGTTCTTCGCCGCTGCGGCCAGTAACTGGTCGCGCAGCGCCAACAACCGGCTGCGATCGGTACTGCCGGTCGCCTGCAATTCAAAGGTGAAACCGTTCGATTGCCCCATCCCCTGCACCGCCGGCGGCGACATGGTAAAGACCTGCGCATCACGGATACTGGCGAGCGCCCCCATCGCCCGGCGGGCGATCGTTTCAGCGCTGTTTTGTTCGCCTGAGCGCTGGCTCCAGTTTTTCAGTGCGACGAACGCCATACCGGCATTCTGGCCGCTGCCGCTGAAGTTAAACCCGGAGATCACGAAGATCGCCTCCACGTTGTCCTTCTCCTGGGTGAGGAAATAGTTCTCGATAGTCTTTCCCACTGCTTGGGTGCGCGCATCGGTCGCGCCGGCCGGCAGCGTGAACTGCACCATCACATCGCCTTGATCCTCGTTGGGCAGAAAACCGCCCGGCAACCGCACGAACAGCACCCCCATCACCGCCACGACCAGCCCGTACAGCGCCAGATAGCGCCAGGAACGGGTCAGCACCTGCGCCACCCGCCCGACATAACGGGTTTGCAGCGCGTTATACCCCCGGTTGAAGCGGGCGAAAAAGCCGTTGCCGGTCGACGCATGCGCCGTCGGTTTCAGCAACGATGCACACAATGCCGGCGTCAGCGTTAACGCCACCAGTACCGACAGCAGCATGGAAGACACGATGGTGATGGAGAACTGGCGATAAATCACACCGGTGGAACCGCCGAAGAACGCCATCGGCAGAAAGACGGCGCTCAGCACCATGGCGACGCCGACCAGCGCGCTGCCGATCTCGCGCATCGATTTTTCGGTAGCAGCGGCCGGCGCCATCCGCTCTTCCCGCATCAGACGCTCGACGTTTTCCACCACCACAATGGCGTCATCCACCAGCAAACCGATGGCCAAGACCATACCGAATAGCGTGAGGGTGTTGATGGAATAGCCGAAGACCGCCAGCACACCGAAGGTTCCCAGCAACACCACCGGCACCGCGACGGCCGGGATCAAGGTTGCACGCAGGTTTTGCAGGAACAGGAACATCACCAGCACCACCAGCAAGATGGCCTCGAACAGCGTCTTCACGACCTCTTCGACCGAAATCTTGATGAAGTCGGTACTGTCTTTCGGGTAGGCCACTTTATAGCCTTGCGGCATCTGCGGTTCGAACTCCGCCACTTTAGCCTTGACGCGCTCGGCGGTGGACAACGCATTCGCCCCCGGCGACAGCATGACCGCAATCCCCGCGCCGGGATGCCCATTCAACCGGGTGGTCATGGAGTAATCTTCATTACCGATCTCCACCCGGGCGACATCCTCCAGCCGAACCAACGCCCCGCTGGTTTCGCTTTTGATGATGATATTGCGAAATTCTTCCGGGGTTTTCAGCCGGGACTGTGCCGTGACCGTGGCCGTCAATTGCTGATTGGCGGAAGCGGGTTTCCCGCCGATCTTGCCGGCGGATACCTGGGTGTTCTGCGCTTCAATCGCCGAGGAGATATCCGACGGCATCAGGCTGTAGGACGCCAGTTTGGCCGGATCCAACCAAATACGCATGGCGTACTGGGAACCGAACACCTGTACGCTGCCGACCCCCGCCACGCGCGACAGGGCATCCTGCATATTGCTGACCAGATAGTCGGCGATATCGGCGGCGCTGCTTTTATCGGTGACGTCATACAGCGCGGCGATCAGCAAAAAATTGCTCTGCGATTTCGTGACCGTCAACCCCTGTTGCTGCACTTCGGTCGGCAGGCGGCTGGTGGCCTGCTGCACTTTGTTCTGCACCTGTACCTGTGCGGTATCCGGGTCGGTTCCCTGGGCGAAGGTCACGGTGATTCTGACATCGCCGCTGGAGTCGCTGGTCGACGAAAAATAGAGCAACCCGTCCAGCCCGGTCAGCTGCTGTTCAATCACCTGGGTGACGCTGTTTTCCAGCGTTTCCGCCGACGCACCGGGATAGTTGGTCTTGATGGATACCGACGGCGGCGCCACATCCGGGTACTGCGCCACCGGCAACGACTCGATGGACAACGCGCCGGCCAGCATAATGACGATGGCGATCACCCAGGCGAAAACCGGGCGATAAATGAAAAAGCGGGAGAACATAGTTACTGTGCCTCCGTGCCGCGTTGAGATACCGCGCCGGATGGTGTCTTACCTTCAACCGCCGTTACCGTCTCCCCGTTATGCACTTTGTCGGTACCTTCCGTGATTATGCGCTCGCCAGTATGCAATCCTTGGGTAATCAGCCAGTTGTCGCCAATCGCCTCGCCGGTTTCCACCTGCCGCAGTTCCACCTGCTGTTTATCGTTCACCACCCAGGCGGTCGCCCGGCCTTTGGCATCACGGATAATCCCTTGCTGAGGCGCCAGAATGGCATCCGGCAACGTCGCCGTAGCAACCGATGCCCGAACGAACATGCCCGGCAACAGCGTATGGGCCGGGTTGGCGAACTCCGCCCGCAATGTGACGCTGCCGGTGGCTTCATCCACGGCGACTTCCGCCAACTTCACGGTGCCGGGCTGCGCGTAACGCTGGCCATTTTCCAGCGTCAACACGGCCTGAGTCTGGGGCTGCTGCTGGCTGGACAACAATGCCAACCGCTGGCGGCTGGACTGGGTGAGGTCGACGTAAATAGGATCCAATTGACGGATGGTCGCCAACGCGGTGCTCTGGCTGGCCGTGACCAGCGCGCCCGACGTGACGGAGGAGATGCCGATACGCCCGGCAATCGGCGCGGTGATCCGGGTGTAGGCCAGATTAATCTGCGCCGTTTTCACCGCCGCCGCCTTTTCCGCGACATTAGCCACACTCTCTTCGTAAGTGGCCTGCGCATCGTCGGCATCCTGCTGCGAGACGCCGTCTTCTTTCAACAGGCGCGCATAGCGTTCCGCTTTCAGTTTCGCCGAACGCACCGTGGCCTGGGCATTTTTCAGCGCAGCGGCAGCCTGATCCTGAGCAGCCTGATAACTGGCCGGATCAATCTGGTACAGCACCTGTCCGGCTTTCACCTCGCTGCCTTCGGTAAATAGCCGCTGGAGGATAATGCCGTCCACCTGTGGTCGCACCTCGGACACCTGCGCCGCAGTCACGCGCCCGGTCAATTCACTGTGCAAGGTGACAGGGGCGCTTTTCAGCGTTTGTACCGTTACCTCCACCGGCGCAGCCCTCTCCGGGGATTCATTTTTCTGCTCACAACCGGCCAAATTCCATGCCATCAGCACGACACTGGTTGTCACAATTAACATTTTACTTCGCATCAAGCCGTCCCTAAAATTGAGAATGAACGTTCATTCTCAATATAAAAAAAATTACGTCAATCTTCTTATGACCTTTGCAAGGGTAACGTAAGCAACGTTATCCGGACTTACTGGAGCATACCGTGTCATTACCACGTACAGACGACAAAACGCTGGCCCGGCGGGATCAGATCATTGCCGCGGCCCGCTACTGTTTCCGTCACGCCGGATTCCATGGCGCCAGTATGGCGGAAATCGCCGCTCAGGCCCGGCTCAGCGTCGGGCAGATTTATCGCTATTTCATCAACAAGGACGACATCATCGAAGAGATCGTGCGCCGCATCGTGGAATGCCGATTGAAACACATGTCGCCGGGCAAGGAGGATCCATTGCTCTTCGCCCCCAGGCTGGCGCGGCGCGAGCTGCCGGACGATGACCCCAGCTGGAGCGACGACCATGCATTGATGCTGGAGGTCGCCGCTGAAGCGACGCGCAATCCACGAGTCGCCACTATTCTGCATGACGCGGATCGGCGGCTGTTTCAGCAAGCCTGCTCATTGGTGAAGCAGCGCTACCCCCATTTCAGCGACCCGGAGATCGCAGCCCGGGTCGAACTGATGGCGGTGCTGGGTGAAGGCACCGCCTGGCGCAGTTTGTTGCCGGCCTACTATGCCGCCGACGTGCTGCAACCGTTATACGAAAATTTGCTTAATCTCACCTTTCCACAGGATCACCATGAGTAAATCCACGTCCAATCGCTCCAGGTTCGGTTATGCGCTGATCCTCGGCTCGCTGGCGGCATTGGGACCGCTTTGTACCGATCTTTATCTGCCTGCGCTGCCGCAACTGGCCAGCGAGTTGTCCACATCTACCGCCACCGCGCAGTTCAGCCTGACCGCAGGCTTGCTGGGCCTGGGCTTCGGCCAGCTGATTTTCGGCCCGCTTAGCGATAAACGCGGACGGCGCGGGCCATTGTTATGGTCGTTGATCATGTTGCTGCTCACTTCCGCCTGGTGTGCGCTGGCATCGGATATCGGCCAGTTGATTATTGCCCGCCTGTTACAGGGGATTGCCGGTGCAGGCGGTGCAGTATTGTCGCGTGCCGTCGCGCGCGATCTGTATGCCGGACACGAACTCACCCGGTTCTTTACACTGTTGATGCTGGTCAACGGATTGGCCCCTATTCTTTCGCCGGTACTGGGCGGTGCGTTGATGACGCTCACCAACTGGCGCGGAATTTTCGTTACGCTGACGCTTATCGCCATCCTGCTGCTACTCATGAGCGCACTGCGGCTGCCGGAAACATTACCGGCTAAACGCCGTATCGACGGCGGCATCGGCGCCATGCTGGCGTCGCTCGGCAGCCTGCTACAAGCTCGCCAGTTTATGGGTCTGTGCCTTACGCAAGGGTTTTCGGGGGCAGGAATGTTCGCCTATATCGGGGGATCGCCGTTTGTACTCCAGGAGATTTATGGGCTCAGCCCGCAAGCGTTCAGCCTGTGTTTCGCCGTCAACAGCATTGGCTTGATCATTGCCGGGCAGCTCGCCGAGCGGCTGTGCCGTCGTTGGGGGGAAAACGGCGTACTGCGTCTGGGGTTGGGGATCGCCATCGTCGCATCGCTGGCGCTGGCGCTGGCCGGTTATCTGCACGCGCCGTTGATAGGGATTCTGTTACCGCTGTTCCTGGCGATATCGATGATTGGTTTTATCGGCCCCTGCGCATCCGCGTTGGCAATGCAGAGTCAGGGCGGCAAAGCGGGCAGCGCGTCGGCGCTGTTGGGGCTTAGCATGTTCGCCCTCGGCGCGCTGAGCGTACCACTCACCGGACTCAGTGGCGGAACCAGTGCGCTATCGATGGGGGTGGTGATCCTGACATGTTATTTGCTGGCCACCTTCTGTTGGTGGCGATCACTGCAAGCCGCCAACTGAACGGCGGGTATCATGCCGGCGTCTCCATCAACACGGAGACGCCGTAGCGCCTTAAATATTGCTATTCGGGAACAGAAACGGATTGATGCTACTGCGGGCAAAACCCTCTTCTTCCATTTTGATATCCAGCACCAGTGACGCCAGATCGTCGGCGACGGCTTCCACCCGATGATCTTTCTCCTGATACAACAGCTTTAGATAGGTGCCGCAGTCATCACAACTCTCGGTCTTGATGGCTGAATTTTCGTCATCCAACGACCAATAATTCAGCTTGCCGGCCTGCTCGCAGTTACTGCATTTCACCCGTACCATATGCCATTCGGTCTCGCACAAATTGCAGTGCAGATAACGCAAACCGCTGGTAGTACCGAGCTGAACCACGCCGGAAACCGGTATGCTGCCGCACACCGGACAGAACTGCCGGTGTTCGCCCAACTCCGCGCGCGCCTTGCCCGGCAGGCTGGTCGCCATCTGCGCCCAGTACAGCGACAACGCCGCCCAGACGAACGGCGCTTTGTCGTTGTCTTCCTCGCTGAATTGCTGGTTCAGCAGCGCGCTCGCCAGCGTCTCCCACTCCTGCGCCGACATTTTTTCCAGATTCTCCAGCGTGGACAGCACCTGGCCGTCGGCGCCCGGTTTCAGTTCCTCAATCAATGCCCGCAGCAACGTGTGCCAGTGCGGATCGCGCGGGAAGACGCTGACGTCCAACGGCGGACGTTCACCCTTGTTTTCCAGCAAAAAGGCAAGATCCTGTTGCAGGGGGTGATCGTGCAGGACTTTTTGCTGCGCCTCGACCACCGCAGCGGCGAAATCAAGGTAATCCTCCAACGGATGATTCTCCGCCAGTTGGCGCAGACGTTCGGCTCGGTTGCTGTACAGGCTTTTCAGATTCGCAAACAGCAGCGGCGGGATAGCGCCAAGAGTGGAAGATTTATCATTCTGGCCTGCCAGTTGATCCTGCGGCACGATACGAATACTCATCAGGTGATATTTCCCGTTGTCGATATTGAAAAGCACACCGCGCGTCGGCTGTGACCATCACGGTATTGTGACGAAACGACCACCGCCGGCGATCGCGCAAATTAAAGGCCTATCCACCCCACGCGCCCCAAACGGGGTATACCCATGCGCCAAAACTTGAGCGCCGCCACACTGCGGCATGGCAAGCGCAACCGCCTGAAGGGATAGGCTCTGAGAGCGCTAATGTTAACAGGTTATTCCCTGCTGACAGCAGTGATTTTCCTCATTTGCCGCGCGGGTGAGCGACAAGACGGCAGCGCGGCTCGTCATCCGCAAAATGGTGGACATAAATGCGTAGCGATACCCTAACGATTGAGTTGCAGGGCAAAACGCCCGCATTGTGTTTCCGGCTGTGGCCGGGCAGCGTTGCACAAGCCGGCTGAATGGCGCGCCAAACGCGCAGATTCGCACTGTGCCGGCTACCGACGTATGAAGAAGAGATGTGCCGGGCAGTAAGGATGTACGCCATAAAACATCACAAGGGGAAGCCAACGCTTCCCCTTGTGATGATGCCAATGTCGCACCGCGTTTCGTCAGGGCTGCTTTTCCTGCCCTTTGGATTGCAGTTCACGATACCAGCGCGGATGGTGTTTCTTCGCCCAGGATTTTGACACCCAGCCTTCCACCATCGCGGTAATGGTGCCTTTAACCCACAACGCCGCGTAGATGTGCACCATGATGACCAAGATCAGCCCGACGGCAGCGACGGAATGCACCACCAGCGCCGCCCGGATAAGCGGGATCGGGAACGATGGCGCAAAGTAAGGCCGCCAGATCACCACCCCACTGCCTAACAGCAACAGCAAACTGATGATGGCCAGCCAGAACACGCATTTCTGGCCGAAGTTGTAGCGCCCGGTGTCGCCCACTTCTTCATTGCGGGCGATCTTGTGGATATTTTTGGCCCATTCGATGTCATCACGATGGATCAGGTTATGTTTCCAGTAACGGAAAAACATCAGCAGAAACGCCACAAACATCACCACGCCGACAAACGGGTGCAGAACACGCGCCAGTTGCGGCGTACCCAATACATTCATCAGCCAGTTGAACGACGGGAAAAAGAACCCTAATCCACTGAGTGCAGCGAACACAAAACAGAACGCGACAATCCAGTGGTTGATGCGCTCTGGCGCACTATAACGCTGAATACGATTATTCTTTTTCATGTTGCTTGTCCTCGTGGTGCTCTTCGTCCTCTTCCTCTACGCGGTTCGGACCAATGCCAACATAGTGGAATACGCTGGCGGCGAAGGTGGCGGCAAACCCGATAGCAGCCAGCGGCTTCCAAACGCCTTTCCAGAAAGTCACCGCTGGGCTGATGCTCGGGTTATCCGGCAGACCGTGATAGAGCTGGGGACGATCGGCATGATGTAAGACATACATCACATGTGTCCCGCCGACACCCGCTGGATCATACAAGCCGGCATTGTTGTAACCACGACTGTTCAGGTCTTTCACCCGCTCGCTCGCCAACACTTTCATCTCGTCTTTGGTACCGAAATGGATCGCGCCGGTTGGGCAAGTCTTCACGCAAGAGGGCTCCTGACCAACTTCCACACGGTCAACGCACAGAGTGCACTTGTACACCTTGTTGTCGTCCTTGTTCATGCGCGGCACATTGAACGGGCACCCTGCGATGCAGTAACCGCAACCAATGCAGTGTTCCGACTGAAAATCAACAATACCGTTGGCATACTGAATAATCGCCCCTTCCGCCGGACACGCCTTCAGGCAGCCAGGGTCAGCGCAATGCATACAGCCATCTTTACGGATCAACCATTCCAGCTTGCCGTTCTCTTCAACTTCGGAGAACCGCATCACCGTCCAGGACTTGGCGCTGAGATCGGTAGGGTTGTCGTACACCCCGATGTTATGCCCGACATCATCACGGATATCGTTCCATTCGGAACAGGCCACCTGACAAGCCTTGCAGCCGATACAGGTGGTGACGTCGATAAGCTTAGCCACCTGCTCTTTGTGATTACGGGCCTGTGGCGGCGGTGTCAATGAATTGGTCGCGGAGCGACGGATAATATCTTGAGATTGCATTGCCATAGTGTTTCTCCGCTACGCCTTTTCCACATTCACCAGAAACGCCTTGTACTCCGGCGTCTGGCTATTGGCATCACCCACATGCGGCGTCAGGATATTAGCCATAAAGCCTTTCTGCGTGGTGCCTTCAAAGCCCCAGTGACAAGGAACGCCGATGGTTTCCACCGGTTTACCTTGAATCGTCAGGGTGCGGATACGCTTGGTGACTACCGCTTTAGCCTTGATATAACCGCGTTTGCTGCTGACTTTCACCATATCGCCAGCCTGAATGCCTTTCTGCTTCGCCAACCCCTCGCCGATTTCGACGAACTGTTCCGGCTGTACGATGGCATTAAGCCGGGCATGTTTGGTCCAGTGGCGGAACAGTTCGGTGATGGAATAGGTGGTAGCGACGAACGGAAACTCATCAACCGTTCCCATCCGTGGGCGATCCGCTTCCAAAATTCGGGCGGCCGGGTTGACCAGCGCCTTGCTATAGACCGGATTATTCTTCAGCGGGGACTCCAGCGGCTCATAGTGCGCCGGGAACGGGCCTTCCGCCATTTTGTCGATGGCGAACAGCCGCCCCAACCCTTCCGCATTCATAATAAATGGCCCCGCCGCATTGCCCGGCGGCACGGTCGCAGCAAAATCCGCCACATCGACCCCGGTCCATTTCTGGCCGTTCCAGCGAATCAACTCACGTTTGGGATCCCACGGGCGGCCTTGTTCATCTGCCGACGCGCGGTTGTAGAGAATGCGACGATTCTGTGGCCAGCTCCAGGCCCATCCCGGCGTACAACCCAACCCTGATGGATCAGAGTTATCACGCCGCGCCATCTGGTTGCCCGCTTCCGTCCAGGATCCGGCGTAAATCCAGCAGAAGCTGGCGGTGGAGCCGTCGTCACGCAGTACGGAGAAATCCGGCACCAGTTGCCCTTTTTTCAGCACAGGGACACCTTTGTCATCGAGCAAATCCGCCAGTGCGCGGCCGTTGGCTTCCTGCGTGATCTCCTCCGGCGTCGGATCTTCCGGATTAAGGTAATTCCAGGACATATTCAGCACCGGATCGGGATTGGCGCCGCCCTCTTTGGCGTACAGTTCGCGCAGGCGCAAGAACAAACCGGCGATGATCACCCCATCGTTACGCGCTTCACCCGGCGGTACCGCGCCCTGATAATGCCACTGCAGCCAGCGACCAGAGTTAACGATGGAGCCGTTTTCTTCGGCAAAACAACTGGAAGGCAGACGGAACACTTCCGTCTGTATCTGGCTTGAATCTACATCGTTCAACTCACCGTGATTCTGCCAGAAGTTGGAGGTTTCGGTCGCCAACGGGTCGATGACGACCATGTACTTCAGTTTTTTCAACGCATCGCGCGCTTTGTTGGAATCAGCAAACGCCGCCATCGGGTTGAAGCCCTGCACGATATAGCCATTGACCTTGCCATCCAGCATCATGCGGGAATAGGCCAGCGCGTCGTAGCTTTTGTCCCACTTCGGCAGCCAGTCGTAGCCCCAGTCGTTGTCCTTCGTCGCCTTATCGCCCCAGAAACTCTTCATCATGCTGATAAAAAATTTCGGCGTGTTCTTCCAGTAGTTGACCTGATCCGCCAGCAGCGCCTTCGGCGTGATCTGATCCAGGTATTCTTTCAACGAGGTCTGTTTTTCCGACGGCAACGGCATGTAGCCCGGCAGGTTCAGCGACAGCAGCCCCAGATCGGTATACCCCTGAATATTGGAGTGACCGCGCAACGCATTGACGCCGCCCCCCGCCATACCGACGTTGCCCAACAACAGCTGGATCATGGCCGCGGTGCGAATAATCTGCGCGCCCGCAGTGTGCTGAGTCCATCCCAGCGCATACATAATGGTCGCGGTACGATCAGGAACGCTGGTTGAGCCCAGCAGATCGCAAATAGTGAGGAAGTCCTGTTTCGGCGTACCGCACACCGATGTCACCAGATCCGGCGTATAACGACTGACGTGCTCCTTCAGCAGATTCCACACGCAACGCGGATCGCTCAAGGTTAAATCACGTTTGGCGAAGCCGTTTTCATCCAGCGCGTACTGCCATGAGGTACGATCATAGCGGTGCTCTTTTTCGCTATAGCCGCTGAAGATACCTTCATCGAAACTGTAGTCGTCACGCACGATCAGGCTGGCGTTGGTGTAGGCCTTCACATACGGCATCTGGATCTTGTCGTGGGTCAGCAGGTAATTCACGACCCCTAACAGAAAGGTAATATCGGAGCCGGCGCGAATCGGCGAATACAGATCCGCGACGGAAGCTGAACGGTTAAAACGCGGGTCAACCACAATCAGTTTGGCGCCATTATGAATTTTGGCTTCGACCGCCCATTTGAATCCTACCGGGTGCGCTTCCGCCGGGTTGCCGCCCATCACCAACACGACGTTGGCATTCTTGATATCCACCCAGTTGTTGGTCATGGCGCCACGGCCAAAGGTGGGCGCCAACGCAGCCACTGTCGGGCCGTGACACAGACGAGCTTGAGTGTCGATACCGATCATACCCAACGCACGCGCGAACTTCTGATCAAGAATACCGGTTTCATTGCTGGCCGCCGAAGAACACAGCATCCCAGTAGTCAGCCAGCGGTTAACCGTGACTCCGGCGCTGTTTTTTTCCACAAAGTTGGCGTCGCGGTCTTTTTTCATGAGACGCGCGATACGATCCAACGCCTCTTCCCAACTGATGCGCTGCCACTTATCGGCGCCCGGCGCGCGATATTCCGGATACAGCAGCCGCTGATCGCTATGAATGAAATCCACCAGACCGGCGCCTTTAGGGCACAGCGCACCTCGGCTAACCGGATGATCCGGATCCCCTTCGATATGATAAATGGAAGATTTGGCGTTTTTGGCGCCGTCGCCCAGGCCGTACATTAAAATGCCGCACCCAACGGAACAGTACGTGCAGTTATTTCGCGTCTCTTTGGCGCGCAGTAATTTATATTGCCGCGTCTCAGCTAACGCAACGCTGGGAGAAAAGCCCAGGGCAGTGACCGTGGTACCGGCCATACCACCCGCACATATTTTGAAAAATTGTCTTCTGCTGACCTGCATGGGATATTCCTCGCACGACATCACTCAGAGCCATATCGACATAAATACGATGATGCTTTATTGATATGAATAGATTTTTGCGAATTGGCGCATAAAACCTTACTAAACATACGCATTATGCGCCGGTAAAAAAAAAGCGCCAAGCGTTTATCTCAATAACAACAAATCCGTCACACTTCATCACAACAACGATGTTTTTTAACGCAAACACCCACTTATGACGAACAATTCTCATTATCAAACAATGCGTAACCGACTAATCGTTATATATTATTTTACATAACGATAATAAGACCCTTCCGTTTCAGCATTTATATTAATTAAAAATATTTATCATTTAAGTGAATAAACACGCCATCCCTCTGGTGGAAGATTATTTATTCCCACACATCTTTTATTCCGAAGAAATAATAAAAACACGCAGAAGGGTTCAGATGAAATATAAAAAAAGACGAGCCTGGAATGTTCTTCCGGATAAGCTGAATATAATGAGTGGAATAAGACCATTAATTACGATGAAAATTAAAACCCACGAATAAAATAAGCGGTTCATAAAAAACGTCGACACCGCGCCATCAGCAAGATAACCGATATATCACCGGCTGAACTATCCAGCCGTCATAATGTAACCGTATTTTTAGTATGGGTGTGCGACGCCAATCCATGATCACACGGCCAGTCAATGATCACTCCGTTGCTGATGCAACAGCTCCGCCAGCGTCAATACTGCCTTTTCGGTGCGGTCATTCCACTCAAGGGATGTATTGATGCGAAAGTAGCGTTCAAATTTATCGCCGGTGGTGAACATTCTTCCTGGCGCCAACGTAATCCCCTGCGCCAGCGCCTGCCGATACAACGCCATACTGTCGCCGCCCTCCGGCAGCGCCAGCCACAGGAAATAGCCGCCGTCCGCGTAATAGATATCGACGGCAGCGGGAAAATGCGTGCGCATAGCCTGATAAATTCGGTATTTTCGCTGCTCCAATGTGCGGCGTAACCGCCTGAGGTGGCTGTCGTAACTGCTGGTCGCCAGATAATCCGCCACCGCCAGCTGCATCGGTGCACTGGCTGACAGCGTACTCATCAATTGCAGCCGCTGGATACGTTCCGTCCAACGCCCCGCCGTTACCCAGCCGACCCGAAAACCGGCCACCAGATTTTTCGAAAATGAAGAGCAATGCAACACGTCCCCTTGCCGATCAAGCGCTTTCATGGGCAACGGCCGATGAGTGCCGGTATACAGTTCACCGTACACATCGTCTTCAATCAGTGGCACCTGGTACTGTTGCAGCAGCTCGGCCAAACGCTGCTTTTTTTCCCAGGATAATGTGCACCCCAACGGGTTATGAAAATTACTCATCAGCCAGCAGACACGAATCGGATAATCGCGCAGCGCCTGTTGCAACGCATCCAGATCAAGGCCTGTCTGTGGGGAAGCTGTCACGGCGATCGCTTTAAGCCTCAGACGCTCGATAGCCTGCAACGCGCCATAAAACGTCGGCGACTCCACCACCACATAATCCCCGGGGCGCGTTAGCGCCTGTAGGCTGAGATTTAGCGACTCCAACGCGCCGCTGGTGATGACAATCTCATCGGGCGATACCGAGATGCCCTGCAATGCATAGCGTTGGGCTACCTGCATACGCAGACGTTCATTGCCTGGAGGAAGATTATCTACCGCATTGTCCGGCTGCATGCGGCGCGCCACCGTCGCCAACGAGCGCGTCAGCTGGCGCTGGGGAAACAGACGAGGATCGGGGAAGGCGGAGCCGAACGGCACCACGCCGGGGACGCGGCTGGCCTGCAACACGTCGAAAATAAAGGCATTGACGTCGACCTGCGCCGTCAGTTGCACCGCCTTGCCCTTATCCAACGGCACGGGCGGAGCCTGAACACGGGGCGCCGCATAATAGCCGGACTGCGGCCGGGAAACGATCAGCCCCTGGCTTTCCAGCCACTGATAGGCATGCAACACAGTCATCAAGCTCAGCCCGCTGTGTACCGCTTTCTCCCGCAGCGACGGCAACTTCTCGCCGGGTTGCCAGATACCGGCCTGCAGTTGCTCGCGCATCTGGTGCGCCAGCTGTTCGAACTTATTCAGCGTCGCACACCCTGCGCGCAAACGCCTGGCGGACAAAATTCAGCAACAGGCGTCTGGCCCACACCGGCTCGTTATCATTGGTCAGCTCCGGCAACCGGCAGTGGCGCAGGCACGCATTCATCACGGCCTGGTCCATCTCCGGATGAAACTGTACCGACAGCGTATGCGGCGAGTAACGAATAATCTGGCATCCATCCTGCTCGGAAAACGCCAGTACCTGCGCCCCCGGCGGTGGTACGAGTACCGACTGTTGATGACTCAGGTAGGCATCAAAACAGGCAGGGACGTCGCCCAGCAAATCATCAGCGTCGGCATTAACGTGCAACGACACCGTTTTCAACCCCATTTCTCGCCCATTGGGGTTATCCGCTACCGTGCCACCCAGCGCGTGCGCCAACAACTGATGGCCATAACAGACACCGAGTACCGGTAAACCGGCGTTGACCGTCTGCCGCAACCAGTCGGCAGTACGCTCGCTCCAGTCGAGCCGATCAGTCACCATCGACCAGGAGCCGCTGATGATCGCCACATCCTGCTCCTGCGGCGCCGGCAAGCTTTCGCCGGCATCCGGCCGCACCACCCGTACAGTGGCGCCCTCCGCCGCCAATGCATCGGTAAACCAGTGGGCCTGTTGCCCCAGGGCATCGGCGATCGGCGTCGGCGGCTCGCCCATTTGGACGACCAATACGGTTTTAACGGAGGAAGACGGAGAAAAAGGGGAAGTCCGGCTCATACTGTTGTCCTGTCATCAATCCAATATCATTTTGACAGTACCACCAGCGCCATGCCCTGTCACGGATGCGACACCGGTGTGCGGTACGCCAGCGAGAAGACATCATAAAAATAGAGATAACCTTTGGCATCCAGCAGACGCACGATCCCCTGCTTAACGCTTTCAGCCACCTGTGGGTGTCGCAGCAAGGCTTCCAGCGTCTGCGGTGAAACATGGCGGCGGTTATACCACTCGCCGTTATAGCAAACCCGCAGATCCAGCTTATCGATATCGTCAAAGCGATAGCGTGGATTGATATCCATCAACAGCGCCAACGCCATCAACACTAAAAACAACGTAAATCCCATCACATAGGACACGCCGAAATACGGCGCGTACCACAGGATCAGCGCCACCGGGATATAGCTCACCAACATGGCGCCAAACAGAACCGGATGGGTGACGATAAAACGGCGGCTGAAGCGAATGCGATTATCCCGCTGCTCGTCGCGATTGATTTGCTCGATTTCCGCACTGAGAATACGCCTGACCTCGTCCACGCTGCCCTCCGGTTGACCAGTCCGGCGGCCATTCGCCGGATGGCGCGACAGTAACACGCCCATTCAGAGACAGAACAGATACAGTCAGGAACAAAAACGCTATAACAGTTTGCCCGCCTGCGCGAACCGGCTGGCGGCGATCAACGCCTGCCCCAGCGCCACTCCGCCGTCACCGGCGGGAAGCTGACGCGGCAGCAGCAGCTCGAACCCGGCCAGCCTGTCGCGCAACAACGCCGCCAGCAACCGGTTGTGCATCACGCCGCCGGAGAGCACCACGCAATCGGTCTGATGCTCGGCGGCCGCCCGACGCGCCAGCGCCGCCAGCCCATCCGCCAGCGCCACATGAAACGCCCATGCCCGATCAGACGGCGCGGCGCGGTACGCCAGCCACTGCGACCAAAACACCGCCAGATCCAACTGATTCCCCGCCAGCGGCAACGTCACCGGCGGCGCCGCGTCGGTATGTTGACGGGCCAGCGCTTCCAGCCAGCAGGCGGCTTCGCCTTCCCAGCTTTGCTCGCCATTAAAACCAAGTGCGGCAGCCACGGCGTCAAACAACCGGCCGGCGGATGACGCCAGCGGCGCGTTGATGCCGCGTTCGATGGCCCGCGTCAACAGCGGCGCCGCGCTGGCCGGGATCGCCGTCGCCTCCGGGCGCTGCGCCCAGTCAGAGACAAACGCCAGATACTGCGCCAACAGATTACGCCAGGGTTGGCGAGCCGCCAGATCGCCGCCGGGTAACGCCACCGGCGGCAAGCCGCCCAGATGCCGGCAGTGCGCGTAATCCACCAGCAGACATTCGCCGCCCCACCACTGCCCATCCGCGCCGTAGCCGATGCCATCCAGCGCCAGGCCGATCACCGGCCCGGCATCACGCGGCCGTTGGTGCTCCGCCATACAGGCCACAATGTGCGCATGATGATGCAGCACCTCGATACAGGGAATCTGCAACGCCTGCGCCTGCTGTTTTCCCCACCGGTGGCTGACATAACCGGGGTGCGCATCCACAACCATGGCCTGTGGCGTAAACCGGTACACATCGGCAAACAGCGCCTGCGTCTGGTGATACTGGCGCTCGATACCGCTATCGGACAGGTCGCCCAGGTGCTGACTGAGGATGGCGTTGCCGCCACGCAACAGGCAGAACGCATTTTTAAGATCAGTCCCCATCGCCAACAGCGACGGCTGTTCGCTGAATCCCGGCGGCAGCGGCAGCGCGTCCGGCACATAGCCGCGCGCGCGACGCAACAGTTCCGCCTGGCCGGCGGACTGCATCCGTACCACCGAATCGTCCGCCCGCTGCACAATGTCGCGATCGTGCAGCAGCCACACATCGGCAATGCCGGCGAGATCCGTTAACGCCTGTGCGTTATCGAGCGCCGGCGGCCTGCCGCTGGCATTCCCGGAGGTCATCACCAACGGTCGTCCGACTGCCGCCAGCAACAGGTGCTGCAACGGATTGCCAGGCAGCATGAGCCCCACTTCATCCAGGCCGGGAGCAATCCCGGCTGACAACGCGCCGTCGGTGCGCAGCGGCAACAACACAATCGGTGCCGCCGGGCTGCGCAACAGACGCCGTGCGGCATTGACATCGGAGAGAGTGCTGCACGCGGCCAGCCAGCCGTCATCCGGCAACATCACCGCCAACGGTTTGGCCGGACGGTGTTTGCGCGCCCGCAGCCGCGCCACGGCATCGTCGCAGATGGCGTCGCACGCCAGATGGAAACCGCCCAACCCTTTGACGGCGACGATCCCGCCGGCCAGCAGCGTCTGCGCCGCCTGCGCAATCGCCTCATCACCTTCCGCACACCGCTGTCGGCCGTCATGCAGCCACATATGGGGCCCGCACGTCGGGCAGGCATTGGGCTGCGCGTGAAAGCGCCGATCGGCCGGATGGCGGTACTCCGCATCACAGTCGGCGCAGAGCGGAAACGCCACCATCGCGGTATACGGCCGGTCGTAGGGCATCTGGCGAATGATGGTAAAGCGCGGCCCGCAGTGGGTGCAGTTGATGAACGGATAGCGATAGCGGCGGTTGGCCGGGTCGAACAACTCCTGACGACAGGCGTCGCAGGTAGCGGCATCCGGCACAATCTGGGTATCCATCGCGCCGCTGCCGCTATGTTCAATCGTGAAATCATCCGGCAGAGATACCCAGCAATAAGGCTGACATGTCAACTGGTCAATCTGCGCCAGAGGTGGGCATTCGGCGTGCAACGCCGCCACGAAATCGGCTTCAGCGCTCGTCGGCCATAACCGGATCAGCACGCCCGCGCCGTCGTTAAGCACGCTACCTTTAACACCTAGCCGATGGGCGATCTGCCAGACATAGGGCCGAAACCCCACCCCCTGCACCTTGCCTTTAATGCGGATTTCTATCCCATCACCATGTGATGAATCATGTTCCATTTGGGCGACTATCAATGTAGCAGTTGAAGAATGGACGCCGTCATGCTCGGTGCGCGTCCTCACTAACTCGCATTAGCGTCCACTTAGGGCGACCAATCGCCGCCGCCCTAAGAACCCGGGCTTACGACGGGAAATTACGCCGCTATGCGGTGCCTTCAGGAAAAACCGCCTCCTGTTCGGCCCGCCGCTGACGCGCTCCCGGCGCGGCAGCGACTCTCGCGGCATCCATGCCGCTCGGCCGGGAGTCTGTTTTCCCTCAGCGTAATTTACGCCATTGCGTCCACCTGCCATCATCAAATCGATAATGACAACGATCAGAACAGGGCTAGATAATCAACAAATCCTCGGCATCGGTTCGCTGTGGGGTAAATCCAGCAGGCGGGACGCGCCAAACACACCGCACAGGCGTACCTGTTTTTTATCGGTGACGCTGCCGATAACCGCGGCATCGCGTCCCAGCGGATGGGAGCGCAACGCATCCAGCACCTGGCTTTCCGCTTCCGGCGACACCACCAGCACCAGTTTGCCTTCGTTGGCGAAGTTCAACGCCTCTAGCCCCAGCAGTTCGCAAATACCGCGCACCGCGGTTTTTACCGGCAGCGCGCTTTCCTGCACTTCCATCCCGCAGCCGCTGGCGGCGGCGAACTCATGCAGGATCGCCGTCACCCCGCCGCGCGTGGCGTCGCGCAATGCACGCACGCCGTCAATCCGCCGCAGCGGCGCGATCACTGGCTCCAGCACGGCGCAATCGCTAACCAGTTCCGCCTCCAGCCCCAGATTTTCCCGCAGGTTGAGAATGGTTGCGCCGTGGTCGCCCAACGTCCCGCTGACCAGAATGCGATCGCCGGGGCGGATCTCGCCGGTTCCCCAACGGATCTCCGTCGGGATCACGCCGATTCCGGCGGTATTGATAAACAGTTTGTCCGCCGCACCGCGCGTCACCACTTTGGTGTCGCCGGTGACAATGTGTACCCCGGCGTCGCGGGCGGTTTGCGCCATGGAGCCGACAATCCGGGCCAGCATCTCGCCGCTCAGCCCTTCTTCAATAATGAAACCGCAGGAGAGATAACGCGGTAGCGCCCCGCTGACCGCCAAATCGTTCACCGTGCCGCAAACCGCCAGCTTGCCGATATCGCCGCCGGGAAAGACGATCGGGTCGATGACATAGCTGTCGGTGGTAAACGCCAGACGGTCGCCTGCCGCCGCCAGCGGCGCCAGCGGCAGACGCGCCTGATCCTCCCGGGCACCGAGCAGCGGATTGTCAAACGCCTGCAGAAACAACGCCTCAATCAGCTGCTGCATCGCCTGGCCGCCGCTGCCGTGCGCCAAGGTAATTTCTTTGGGCAGAATGGTTGCAGTCATCAGGCACACTCCCGGCGATACTGGTAATAGGCCGCGCAGGCCCCTTCAGAAGACACCATCAGCGCGCCGATGGCATTTTGCGGTGAACACCGTTGCCCAAACAGCGGGCAGTCGCTCGGTTTGCAACGCCCGGTCAGTACGTCACCGCAGCGGGATAACGGCTCATCCGCCACCCGTTGCTGTTGCGGTTTAAAGCGCAGTTCCGCATCAAACCCGGCATACGCCGGACGCAGTTGCATGCCGGAATTGGCGATCTCGCCCAACCCACGCCACTCGCTGCTGGCTTTGGTTTCAAACACCTCATCCATCGCTTGTTGCGCCAGCACATTGCCGCTGTCCGGCACGATACGACGGTACTGATTTTCCACCTCGCAACGTTCGTCATGCAGTTGCTGCACCAGCATCAACAGCGCCTGCAGAATATCCAGCGGCTCAAACCCAGTAACCACAAACGGCTTATGGAACTGTGCGCTCAGCGGTTGATACGGATAAGCGCCGATCACCATGCTGACATGGCCGGGCGCCAGAAAGCCGTCGATGCGCAAATCCGGCTGCTGCAGCAGGCTGCGCAGGGTCGGAATGATGGTGATGTGCTGGCAAAACAGCGAGAAATTATCGATGCCGCGACGCTTGGCCTGTTGCAGCGTCAATGCTGAGCTCGGCATGGTGGTTTCGAAGCCGAGCCCGAAGAACACCACCTGCCGATCGGGGTGCTGTTCCGCCAACGCCAGCGCATCCATCGGCGAGTAAACCACCCGGATATCGGCGCCGTGACGGCGGGCGTCCTGCAGGGAGCCATTGCGCCCCGGCACCCGCATCGCATCGCCGAAGGTGCAGAAAATGACTTCTGGCCGCGCGGCAATCTCCAGACAGGCGTCGATGCGCCCCATCGGCAGCACGCACACCGGGCAGCCCGGGCCGTGCACAAATTCGATTTCCGGCGGCAACAGCCGGTCGATGCCGAACTTGAAGATGGCGTGGGTATGCCCGCCGCACACTTCCATCAATTGCAGCGGACGCGCCGTCCACTGCGGACGATCCGCCACCAGCGCCCGGATCCGCTGCAACAGCGCCTTGGCCAGTTCCGGATCGCGGAATTCATCTACGTACTGCATAAACAGCTCCGGTTTGCCGGACTTCATCCAGCTCCAGTCCGACGGCCTGCATTGACTGCAACGCCTCCAGCGTGTCCTGCGCTTCCTGTTCGTCCAGCAGACTCATGGCGAACCCAACGTGTACCAACACCCACTGGCCGATCAGCTCGGCGGGCTCGCCGTCGCACACCAGTGCGATGTTGACGTCGCGCTGCACACCGCACACATCCACCCGGGCCGGATGATGAATATCCGCCCCGACCGAGACCACTTTACCGGGCACGCCTAGGCACATGGCTGACTCCCCAGCAATTGCGCCTCCAGCCAGGCCAGCCACTCGTCCATCCCTTCGCCGGTTCGGGCCGACAGCGCGATGACGGCGATATCCGGATTGATGCGGCGCGCATTGCGCACGCAGGCTTCCAGGTCAAAATCCAGATAGGGCAACAGGTCGATCTTATTGATGATCATCAGCGACGCCGCCGCAAACATATGCGGATATTTCAACGGTTTGTCTTCACCTTCGGTGACGGACAGTACCGCCACTTTATGGCGCTCGCCCAGATCGAAACCGGCCGGGCACACCAAATTGCCTACGTTTTCGATAAACAGCAGGCTGTGATCCGGCAACGACAGCCGATGCGCGGCATCGTGCACCATTTCAGCATCCAGATGGCAGCCTTTACCGGTATTCACCTGGATCGCCGGCACCCCGGTCGCGCGGATGCGCTCCGCGTCATTGGTGGTCTGCTGATCGCCTTCAATCACCGCGCAGGGCAGGCGATCACGCAACAGATGCAGCGTGCTGGTCAGCAGCGTGGTCTTGCCGGAGCCGGGGCTGGAGACCAGGTTCAACGCCAGAATATGCCCGGCCTCGAAATGCTCGCGGTTATGCTGCGCGACCTGATTGTTTTTGCTCAGCACGTCCATTTCGATCTGCAACAGACGCTGTTGACCAACGCCCGGCGCATGGGTGCCGGCAGCGCCTTGTCCGTAATGCAGATCCTGATCCCGCACCACCGGCTCGAAGCGCTCTTCCGGCTGAACGGCGGTCGGCTGCGGATGTTCATGATCGTGGGAATGCTCATGATCGTGTGAATGCTCATGATCGTGTGAATGCTCATGATGCGGGTGATGGCCGTAACGGCGATGAGCGCCGGCACCGAGATCTCCCGCCCGCAACGTTGCCGTTTCGTGGTAGTAATGATGCACATCGCCATGATGATGATAGTAATGGTGATGATGAATGATCACGCACTGGGCCGGCTGCCCGTCGCCGTGGTCATGGTCATGTCCGTCATGCGTATGCGCGTGGCCCGGTTCATGGTGGTGCGCGTGGGCATGGTGATGATGGGGGTGAGCATGGCTATGTTCATGGCTATGCTCATGGCTATGCTCATGACTATGCTCATGATTATGGGAATGTTCGTGGTGATGGTCGTGATCATGAGGGTGTTCATCGCCCTCGATTTTGCGTTCGCCTTCACCGCAACCGCATGTGGTACACATTAAGACGACTCCTTCGGTTACCAGACCGGTTTTGTTAGCTGCGCCGCACGGGCGCAGCATTATTCAATGGCAAGCTGCTTCAGTTGCAGGCTGTCGCCGCTCTCCACCCGCAGGCAGTTGCTGCCGCATTTCGGACAGCCGCCGTCATGGGCCGAGACCTCCACCGCGCTGCTGCAGGCCCAGCACCAGGCCTGCGCCGGGCGCATGGCGATGTGCAACTCGCATCCCTCCGCCAGCGTTTGCCGACAGACGGATTCAAAACAAAAGCGCAAGGCGCTCTCCTCGATACAGGACAACGCGCCGATTTCCAGCCACACACCGGTGACTTTACGGGCGCCATGCTGGCGCGCCTGTTGCTCTATCAGTTCCAGCGCGTTATAGCACATGGAAATTTCATGCATGCTACTGACTCCGATAACGGCCGAACAGCGCCCGTCGGCCCGGGTTCTGCGGCGCGGCGGCATCCGCCACCGGCAGAGACAACGCCATGCGCGCGCTCTGCTCCGCCAGTCGCACCGCCTGCTCCGCATCCAGCGCCGTATCCAGCGGCGACATCAGCGAACAGGTCAGGTACTGGCTGCCGTCGTCGGTCGCACCGACGATAAACCCGACGTCGCCGCACGGCAGGCTCAGCGCCAGCTTGTCCGACACCGTTCTGCGCGGCCACTGTTGCTGCGGCCCCGGCAACACCACCAGGCTCATCATCCACGGCGTCAACAGACACCCGAACCACTGCTGTTCAAACAGGGTAAATCCGCAAGCCTGTACCGGAATGCCCGCGCGATAAAACGGCAGGGACTGCATCCGTTCCCGGGCGATGCGGGAAAACTCCGCCTCCAGCCAGGCCACCGGAGACTGATCATGCCCCATCACCCGAGGCATTTCTTTGCGCTCACCGGGTATTGTGGGCCGATCCTGCTCAGACGATGACGATAACGTCGATGCCGAAGAGACATCAGTCACAGCTCACCTCCTGCGCTGCCGGTACCGGCATCACCGATACCGCAATGCCGCTTTGGCGCAACGCATCCAAAATCGCCAGCAACGCTTTTTCCAGTGCGCATTCCACCGTTTCCGTCAGACCGATACCGGACTCCAGCAACGCCGGCTCAACCCCCACCAGCGTAAGCTGGCGGGGAAACTCGCCGGTCAGTTGCAGCGCCATCAGCACATCGGCCAAACCCAACTGGTGTGGAGACAACTTGCGGGTAAACAGTGCAGGCACTTCGCCGTCGCGTAGCACGCTGACGCTACCCGCTGGTTTGCCGGTCAGCACCGCGTCCGCCACGATCAGGTGATCGCGCCCGGCCATGCTTTCCAGCAGCTCCATGCCGGACGTGCCGCCATCCAGAATATCGATGGCGGGCGTGAAGCGATAACGCCGCTCCAGTTCCTCCACCAACCGTACCCCCACCCCTTCATCCATGAGCAGGATATTGCCGATCCCCAACACCAGTATGTTCATTACAGCACCTTCACCCGAGTGACTTCGTTACCGCTAACCGTATCCACCACATGCACCGCACAGGACATGCACGGGTCGAACGAGTGGATGGTACGCACCACTTCCAGCGGCTTATGCGGATCCGCCACCGGCGTTCCCACCAGCGACTGTTCGTAAGGGCCCGGCTTGTCGTCGCCGTTACGCGGGCAGGACGTCCAGGTTGAAGGCACCACCGCCTGATAGTTGGTGATCTTGCCGTCTTTGAACACAATCCAGTGCGACAGCATGCCGCGCGGCATCTCGCCGAAACCGACGCCGCGAAACTCAGTATTTGGCGACAGATCCGGTTTGATAAAGGTCTGATGATCACCGTTGCCGATGTTAGTCACCAGCGCCTGCCACTGTTGCGCCAGTGTATCCTTCAACACACAGCAGTGCACGGTACGGCCGATGATGCGGCCCAATGTAGAGTGCAGGTGTTTCTCTTCCAGTTGGCGACCGCTCAGTGCCTGATAGGCGGCTTTGACCTGATTGAAATGCGCCAGCGTTCCCTGATGTTTAGCCGCCATACCGCACAGCAGCCAGGCCAGCGGGCCGACTTCCACCGTCTTGCCGTAGAACGTCGGCGATTTCACCCACGAGTATTTGCCGTCTTCATGCCAGCCGGTGTATTTCGGCCGGGTCAGCCCTTCCCACGGCGCCAGCGGCTGTTCATCCTGATACCAGGCGTGTTTGCCGGTTTCACGGATCCCCTCGATCAGGAATTTGTCGCTATGGCTGGTGATCGGCCGGAATTTGGCCAGATCGCCGTTTTCCAGATAGCCGCCCGGCAGCAGGAAGCTGCCGCCCTTGTTGTCGGTGGGCAGCTCCGGCACGCTCAGATAGTGATCCGCGCCGCGTCCCAGCGTCAGCCACTGCGGGTAGTGCGCGGCGATGACGGCGCAATCCACCTTGTACACCTGCTCGATGAAATCCCCCAGACGGTCGATAAAGCTTTTCACGTACATCAACCGTTCCAGGTTGAGCACGCTGGGCGCGTCCAGATTGATCGGGTTGGCGACGCCGCCGACCGCCAGGTTCTGGATATGCGGCGTTTTACCGCCCAGAATGGCGACGATGCGGTTGGCGTCACGCTGGCACTCCAGCGCTTGCAGGTAGTGGGCGACGGCGATCAGGTTCACTTCCGGCGGCAACGACATCGCCGGGTGCCCCCAGTAACCGTTGGCGAAAATGCCGAGTTGCCCGCTGGCCACCAGATCTTTCAGTTTCTGCTGCACCTTGGTGAATTCAGCCGCGTTATTCAGCGGCCAATCCGACAGCCCTTTCAGCAGATCCGCCGCTTTCTGCGGATCGGCTTTCAGTGCGGATGTCACGTCCACCCAGTCCAGCGCAGAGAGCTGATAGAAGTGCACGATATGGTCGTGGATACTGTGGGCGGCCAAAATCAGGTTACGAATGTATTGCGCGTTGACCGGAATGTTCAGGCCGAGCGCGTTTTCCACCGCACGCACCGACGCAATGGCATGCACCGTGGTGCATACCCCGCAGATGCGCTGCACGATCATCCAGGCATCGCGCGGGTCGCGCCCTTTGACGATCTCCTCCATACCGCGCCACATGGTGCCGGAGGACCATGCTTTGGTCACTTTTCCGTTTTCAATTTCGCAATCAATGCGCAGATGCCCTTCAATACGGGTGATGGGATCAATGGTGATGCGTTGGCTCATGCTTTACCTCAGCCTGATGATGCTTATGTTCGCCGCCCAGCGCCGGCAGTACCGGCAACAGACGGATTAACAAGATGTAGGCGCAGATTTCGATTGCCACGAAACCGATGGAAATCAGGATTTCCTGTGCCTTGGGAAAATAGTGGTAGCCGCCGCCGGGGTTAAATGCCAGCAGGGAGTAGCTCAGACGCCATAGCGCCGCGCCCAGCAGCATGCTGACCGCCGCCAGGAACAGGCAGCGCGCATCGCGGCGGCCATTCGGCAGATGCAGCAACACCAGCGGGAATACCATCAGAAACGCTTCACACCAGAAGGTGATGGCATAGCGATCGCCGGCAAACAGCAGCGCGGTTTTCTGATGCCAGACGATCTCGCCAAAGCGCAGCACCACGAACAGCAGCACCAGCACTTCGGTAAGACACGTCAGCTTGCGGAACAGCGATTGCTCGTTCGGGCCTCGCCCCTTCAACCCGGCCTGCACCAGCGAGCCTTCGAAGATGACGATGGAAAACCCCATGATAAAGGCGGTCAGCAGCGACAGCAGCGGCAGCAACTCATAGCTCTGCCACAGCGGATGCACCTTGTAGCCGGCGGAGATCATCAGCGACCCCATCGAAGACTGGTGCATGGTCGGCAGCAGCGCGCCCAACGCGATGATGAAGAACATCACCTTGTTGAGACGTTTGAGCGACACATGCCAGCCAAAGCGCTCCAGCACCACCGGCGCAAATTCCAACGCCATCACGCCGATGTAGATGGTCATACACACCGCGGTTTCAAACAGCACCGAGTTGGTATTGAAATAGCCGGGAATGTAGAAATACGGCAGGTTCCAGTAACGACCGACGTCGATGGTGATCGACAGGCCGCCCAGCGAATAGCCGAACAAACTGGCCAGCAGCGCCGGACGCACCAGCGGGTGGTATTCGCCGCGGTTGAACACATACACCGCCCAGGCCAGCGCCCAGCCGCCGCAAGCAAACCCGGTGCCGACCAGCAGGTCGAAGGCGATCCAGATGCCCCACGGATAACCGCCGTTCAGATCCGCGACGGAACCAATCCCCAGAAACAGACGTTTCACGATCAGTATCGCGCAGATCGTCACGAACGGGGCCAGCAGCATGATGGGCCAGCTCACCAGCCGCCCTCCCAGCGGACTCGCTTTATGCGCCGTCATGATGATTCTCCTGTGATTCGTGCCCCTCTTCCCGCTCGGCGCGGGTATTGCGATGCACCAGCACCGACAGCCCGGCCAGCACCGCCAGCGGCAGCACCATCCCCTTGTAGAGCGTATGCTGGATATGTTCCGACCGGGCGCCGGTGGACAGCGTGTCCAGCGTCGGCATATCCAGGTTTTGGTACGGAACCCCGGCCAACACCAGCACCTGCGTACCACCCGCTTCCTCTTCGCCGTACACGTAACGTTCATAGGCGGGAACGGTGTGCAGATAGCTGTCGTTGCGATCCAACGTCTGGCGCGGATAGGCGTATTCATCACCCGGCTTGAGCGCCAGGCGGCGTTTCGCTTCCGCCAGCAGCTGTTCGCGGGTGCCGTAAATCACCGCGCCGGTCGGGCAGACTTCCACGCACCCCGGCATGCCGCCTTTATCGAGACGTTCCAAACCTGGCTGGTTGCACAGTTCGCACTTGTGCAACTTGCCGAGCGGGTTTTCGTAGTCGTACTTGGGCACATTGAACGGGCAAGCCACCATGCAATAGCGACAACCGGTACAGATGCTGGCGTCGTAATGCACCACGCCGGTTTTCGGGTCTTTCTTCAACGCAGAAACCGGGCAGACCGAGACACAGTTGGGGTCGACGCAGTGCATGCACTGCTTCTTGATGTAGGCGTAACCGTTTTTGGCCTGATCCTTATGCTTGCCATCGCCATCGCTCCACACCTGGATGATATTGTTGGTGTAAGGGCTCAGCTTGTCGTTGTTGGACCAGGTCGCCGCACCGCCGCTGTAGACCGTGCTGTCCGGCTTGTAGTCCAGCTGGTTAAGCTGCTGGCATTTGGTCACGCACGCCTGGCACCCCACGCACAGCGTCGAATCGTACAGCATGCCGAGCGCACCGGGGATCGGCGGCCGGTTGGTGGCCTCCGCCTGACTGGCAAGCGGCGTACCCGCCAGCAGCGCTCCCGCGGACGCCAGCTTGAAAAAATTGCGTCTGTTCACGGCTTAGCCCTCCCGGGATGAGTTTCCGGCGTCCTGCTGTTTTTGCTGGCGCCCCAGCTCACGTACCGCCATCAGGCTGACGCCGGCCACCGCACCCAGTACGCCGCCGATAAGCCCGGTGGCCGTCGCGGAACTGTTGCCGCCTTCAGGGCTGTTGACCGCAGGCTTCTCGACCCGAGGGGTCGGGTTTTCTACGTTCGCCAGTTGGAAGATGCCCTTGGTGAAACCGATATCTTTCTCGTTGCAGCCGTAGCACGGATGCCCGATCCCTACCGGCCAGATCCCGCCGCCGACGTCGCAAAATTCCAGCGTCGAGCAGTTGCCGTAGGTTTCCGGCCCCTTGCAGCCGAGGTGATACAGGCACCAGCCCTGACGATGCCCCTCATCGCCGAACTCCTTGGCGAAGCGGCCGGCGTCGAAGTGCGGGCGACGCTCGCAGTTTTCGTGGATCAAACGGGCGTAGGCGAAGGTCGGGCGGTTCTGGCTGTCGAGCGCCGGAGCCCGGTTGTAAGTGATAACGTGCGCGACAGTGGCCAGGAAGTTGTGCGGGTTGGGCGGACAACCGGGAATATTGATGACGGTTTTACCCGGCAGAATATCCTGCAGGCTTACCGCACCGGTCGGGTTGACGCCGCTGGCCGGCACGCGCCCCAGGCAGAACAGGAACCGACGGCGATGATCGCGGCGGCATGTTCCGCCGCGGCACGAATATGCTCGACAATCGGTTTGCCGGCCACCATGCAGTAGATTCCGCCATCCTTCATCGGTATGGAACCATCCACCACCAGCACGAACTTGCCTTTGTACTGCTCTATCGCGCGGTGCTTGTTCTCCTCAGCCTGTTCGCCGAACGCGGCCGAAAGCACCTCGTGGTATTCCAGAGAGATGGTGTTTAACAGCAGATTCTCGATAGTCGGGTGCGTTGCGCGCAACAGGGATTCCGTACATCCCGTACACTCCTGGGCGCCGATCCAGATGACCGGCGGGCGTTGAGGCGAAGTCAGCGATTTCGCCATCTCCGCGGCGGCGGCATCCTTCAACCCCATGGTGGCGGCAAGTGCTGCACATAACTTCATAAAATCACGACGATTGAGGCCGTGATGGGAAAGCATCATATTTTCCCCACTCATTCTTTATTATTCTCCTGTAATAAAATCGGAGTAACACACCAGTGTGTGGGGAATAGGATAATGAGGAAGATAATTTAACCGACTTGATCTCCATCAAGCGCACGGAAAATAACCTCTCTATTTATATGTCTTCTGTGATATTCACCGCAGCCGCCGTTTTAAACTCGACCATTATTGTGATCAAATGAGAAAATATCTCACTCATCGTGAGATGAATGACTGCGGTGACTTAACGTTGCTTAATCGATTTAACTGTGACCTATATCTGTTATCACAAACATCAATATATTGATTTAAAAAGATTAATTTAAAATATCCATACCCTGAAAGTGATATTTTTCCTGCTTGATATTCCTCTGAATAATATCGATTAAGCAGAATGGTTAATTTAAATACTTTACTTAAAAAAACACCGAGCGGGTTAACATTCCTCCATTTGTTAAAAATGGCCTGCCAGATTTTCTGGTAATAGCAGCGCGTTAATTTTTATTCCCCTGATAGCGGAAAATTGAAATTCATTCTATTTTTTTCTTTGATGATATAAAAAAAAGCCGTCGTTTTACCGACGGCTTACCTAATAATCTTGCATATCTCTGACGATTATTCTGCGATGTCTTAATGTCATTACACATTATTCCACACCGCGCGTCATACCGATGATTATTACGATTTTCATAACACCGTTCACTCATCGATTATGCCTCCATGCGATAAAAACGCCGTCGAAACGGCGTTTTTACCAATAATCCTGCAACGCTCACCAACAATCCTGCAAAATATCGGCGCTTATTCGACGCCGCGGCTGCGCAGATAATCATCATAATTACCGCTGAAATCGACCACTTTGCCCGGCATGATTTCCACAATCCGGGTTGCCAGCGAGCTGACGAACTCCCGATCGTGGGAGACGAACAGCAGCGTTCCCTGATACAACTCCAGCGCCATATTCAACGATTCGATCGATTCCATATCCAGGTGGTTGGTCGGCTCGTCCATAATCAATACGTTCGGGCGTTGCATCATCAGTTTGCCGAACAGCATGCGGCCCTTTTCGCCGCCGGACAGCACGCTAACCTTTTTGCGGATGTCATCCTGCGAGAACAGCAGGCGCCCCAGCACGCTGCGCACCGCCTGCTCGTCGTCATTCTCCTGCTTCCACTGGCTCATCCAATCGAATACGGTCAGATCTTCTGCGAACTCATATTCGTGATCCTGTGCGTAATAACCGATATGGGCGTTTTCGGCCCACTTCAGGCTGCCGGCATCCGGCTGCAACTCACCGACCAGCGTTTTCATCAACGTCGATTTGCCGATACCGTTGGTGCCCAATACCGCCACTTTCTCACCGGCTTCCACCAGCATTTTGACCTGGCTGAACAGCGGGCCATTATCGAACCCCTTGGTTACGCTTTCCAGTTCCAATGCATTGCGGAACAACTTCTTATCCTGTTCGAACCGAATGAACGGGTTCTGACGGCTGGAGGCTTTCACCTCTTCCAACTGGATTTTTTCTATCTGCCGGGCACGGGAAGTTGCCTGACGGGACTTGGAAGCGTTCGCGCTGAACCGGCTGACGAACGATTGCAGCTCGGCAATCTGCGCTTTTTTCTTGGCGTTATCCGCCAGCAGGCGCTCACGCGCCTGTGTCGCCGCCGTCATATATTCGTCATAGTTGCCGGGATAGACGCGCAGTTCGCCGTAGTCCAGATCCGCCATATGGGTGCACACCATATTCAGAAAGTGACGGTCATGGGAAATGATGATCATGGTACTGTTGCGCTCGTTCAGCACCTGCTCCAGCCAGCGGATGGTGTCGATATCCCAGGTTGTTGGTCGGTTCGTCGAGCAACAGAATATCGGGATTGGAGAACAGCGCCTGCGCCAGCAACACGCGCAGCTTCCAGCCGGGTGCGACTTCGCTCATCAGGCCATAGTGCTGTTCCAGCGGAATGCCTACCCCCAACAGGAGTTCTCCCGCCCGCGCTTCGGCGCTGTAGCCGTCCATTTCCCCGTACTGCACTTCCAGATCGGCAACACGATAGCCGTCCGCTTCGCTCATATCGCCGGAGGCATAAATACGATCGCGTTCTTCTTTTACCGCCCACAGTTCGGTATGCCCCATGATCACCGTGTCCAGCACCGTGTATTTTTCAAAGGCGAACTGATCCTGGCGCAATTTACCAATACGCTCGTTAGGGTCGAGAGCGACATTCCCGGCGGTCGGCGTCAGATCGCCGCCGAGGATCTTCATAAAGGTGGATTTACCGCACCCGTTGGCGCCGATAAGACCATAGCGATTACCGCCGCCAAATTTGACAGAGATGTTTTCAAACAACGGCTTACTGCCGAATTGCATCGTGATATTGTTAGTGGCTAGCACAGCACATTCTCGACTAAATTGTGATTTGGCTCGCATTATGCCACAGCTGGAAGCGAGAATCCCGACCATGTTTGTACAAATATTCACCACCAGCGCCCCCTTCCACCCGCACCGCGATAGCCATCGCCGCCGAGAAACAGCAACAGGAACACAGAATGTCACGACAACGAAAATTCAAACAGATTGACGTTTTCAGCAATCATCCCTGCCAGGGCAACCCGCTGGCGGTGATTTTGGAAGCGGATGGATTAACCGACGAGCAGCTGCAATCCATCGCCCGATGGACGAACTTGTCCGAGACCACCTTCGTACTGATGCCGGACGACCCTGCGGCAGACTATCGGGTAAGAATCTTCACGCCCTCATCGGAAATTCCTTTCGCCGGGCACCCGACGCTGGGAACCGCCTATGCGTTATTGGAGGCAGGGCTAAAGCCGCGCACTCCCGGGCAGCTTATCCAGCAATGCGGCGTGGGCCTGGTGCCGATCTCTATCCATCACGACGGCAAGCTGGCTTTCAGGGCGCCGGATGCAAAATTGATAACGATCGATCCCGCGCATTCCCTGCTGATCGACCACGCGCTAGGCAGCCATGCCCGCGATAGGTCATTCCCGCCGATCAATGTCAGCATGGGTATCCGCTGGCTGACCGTGCGTCTGCACAGTGCTCAGGCTTGCCTCGACGTCCGTCCGGATATCAGGCTACTAAAACAATTGCTCGACCACTGTCAGACCGATGGCATCGCGATTTATGGCCCGCATGCGGCCCCTGCCATCGCGGATTACGAAGTCCGTACATTTTTCATGCTGGACGATACCCTGATCGAAGACCCGGTAACTGGCAGCGCCAATGCCTGCATCGCCCGGGTCATACATCAATATCCGAGCCAACACCCTACAGCCAGACAGCACGGTTATCGGGTTCGCCAGGGCACGATGCTTCATAGGAACGGGCAGGTTCACGTCACCTGGATAGACGATCAACCGTGGATCGGCGGGTACAGCACTACGCTGATTGATGGCGTGATTAAGCTATAGCTGACGACGCGCTTTCATCACTTCCCTCCGCTCTTTCCACCTTCTCAGCCGGACTCGGGGCGTTTTGTACGCCTCGCGCTTATTTTTTTGTGATTTAAGTCACAAAAAACTTGTCTTCGAGCAACCAATTGACTACGCTAAAAGCGTGACAAAAATCACATAAACTGTACATCGAGAGGCCACCATGAGCGTATTTCGCAACGTTAGCAATCTGTTCAAGAAACTGGGTGATGTTTATGTCAGCTACTGTGAACGTATCGGTTCCATCATCAGCCCGTTCTGATAGCCGTAACCTGATTTAAAAAACCGCCACAGTACAAGGCGGTTTTTTATTACCTGAATATTATCTCGCACCAAACACCATTCATTACCCTGTCGATACTCTCCATCTTTCGATATTTCCCGTTTTCCTTCTGCCACCGGACGTTGCCGTCGCTTCGCCCATTAATGCAAAAAAACATTGCGCATAAAAATACCAGGCATGATTTCAACAACGCTCGCATCAGCCTGCGGGGGAAGGCATCCCGTTCAGAAGAAAACGCATCAACAACGAAATCCATATTGTGTTCAGACATAAAAAAATCCAGAGTCGGGAAACTGACTCTGGATTGTCTCTTATTGGCAGGATCGTTCAAGTCACTCTTAAACGCTCGACATTACGGTCAATGCCGCGGCTTTTCAACGTCTAAACGCCGGTCACATCAGTGGCTGCGCCAGTTGCACCAACGTAATTAACGGCTGTGGGTAGATCCCCAAAATCAACACTAATACCGAAGAAATCAGTACCACCACACCACCCGCCGTTAGCGCCCAGTTGCTTGGCGTATCGCGTTTCAGCGTTTGCGGCGCGGTCAGATACAGGCTAACCATCACACGCAGATAGTAATAAAGGCCGATGGCGCTGCCCACTACCACCGCGGCCGTCAGCCACCACAGGTGCGCGTTGACGCCAACCGCCAACACATAGAATTTCCCGAAGAAGCCTAGCGTCATCGGAATACCCGCCAGGGAAAGCATCATCACCGTCATCACCGCAGACAGAATCGGCTTGTGCCAGAACAGGCCGCGGTAGGAAAACAATGAATCAGCATCAGGGCCGCTGTACGGACTGGACATCAGGCTGACGACACCGAATGCGCCCAGACTGCTAAACAGATAGCCGGTCAGATAGACGCCGATAGTTTCCAACGCCAGCTGATGCGACTGCACGGCGATCAATGCCACCAGCAAATACCCCAGATGCGCAATGGACGAATACCCCAGCAGGCGTTTGATATTGCTCTGTGCGACCGCCATCAAATTACCGAACAAAATAGAGGCAAACGCAATAATACCCAATGCAGTACGTACTGATTCGCTATCCACCATCGGCGCATACAGGAACAAACGCATCACAGCACCAAAAATGGCGATCTTACTGGCCGTCGCCAGGAAAGTGGAAACCGGCGCCGGCGCCCCCTGATACACATCAGGCGTCCATAAGTGAAACGGTACCAACGACAGTTTGAAGCCCAGACCGACCACCATCATCCCCAGGCCGGCCAACAACAGCGGCGTATGGATTTGGTGATCACTCAGGCTTTTACCCAGACTGGCGAAGCTCAGGCTACCGGAATCCGCGTAAACCAGCGCCATACCAAACAGCAGGAAGGAAGAGGCTCCCGCCGACAACAGCATGTATTTGATGCCGGCTTCCAGTGAGCGTTTCTGACGGAAGGCATACCCTACCAGACCGAATAACGGCAGAGAGATCAGCTCGATACCGATGAACAACGCCATCAGATGGTTGGCGCTGGCCAGCAAGATGCCCCCCATGGCGGCAATCAACACCAGCAGATAGAACTCGTCTTTATTATCCGGATACCCTTCCAGCCACGGATAGGCGAACGTACTGGTCGCCAGGCTGGCAGCCAGCACCAGCCCGGTATAGAACATCGAGAACCCGTCCACGCGCAGCAACGGAGTAACGTCCATCGTACCGGCCTGGCTCACCAGATACAGCGAAAGCAGCGCGATGTTCAGACCAATGACCGTCAGTGTCGCATTGACGAAATGGTTGCGTCGCCACGCAATGCACAGCATCACAACCACCACCGTCAATCCGACGATTAACAGCGGCGAGAGCGCGATCAATTGTTGAAGAGTTATTGTCATGGCGAATTACAGCCCTGTCGTTGAAATTGTTGAACCCTGAATCGATGACGTAAACCATTGCTGGATATTGGTCATCGCCGCACTGGAGGTATCCAGAATCGGCTGCGGATACACACCCAGCAGCACCAACAGAACAACCAGCAGCAGAATGAGCGACAGCTCACGGGGCGACATGCCCGCCAACGCTTCATCCGATTTGGGTGCGCCATAAAACGCGCGCTGCATCATGATCAGCGAATAAACGGAGGCAAATACCAGCCCAAAAGTGGAAACCACCGTGATCACCGGAACGATCTGGTAACTGCCGAACAGAATCATGAATTCGCCGACAAAGTTGCCGGTGCCTGGCATACCTAACGTTGCGACGGCAAAGAACAGCGACAGCGCCGGCAGATAACGGATTCGGCTCCACAGCCCCCCCATCTGACGCATATCGCGCGTGTGCAGGCGTTCATAAAGCTGGCCGCAGATGATGAACATCCCGGCGGCGGACAGGCCGTGTGCAATCATCTGCACCACCGCACCCTGATAGGCCAGTTGATTGCCGGTGTAGATGGCAATCATCACAAACCCCATGTGGGATACCGAGGTATAGGCGATCAGGCGTTTGATATCCGTCTGTTTGAACGCCATCCAAGCACCGTAGAAAATACCGATGACGCCAAACCACATCGCCACCGGCGCAAACGCATGAGACGCATTCGGGAACAGCGGCAGACTGAAACGCAGCAGGCCGTAGGCCGCCGTTTTCAGAAGAATACCGGCCAGATCCACAGAACCGGCCGTCGGCGCCTGACTATGGGCATCCGGCAGCCAGCCGTGCAGCGGCACCAGCGGCATTTTTACTGCGAAAGCGACGAAGAAGCCCAGCATCAGCGCATACTCAAGCCCGAACGACATCGGCGTTTTCAACAGCTGTTGATAATCGAACGACCACTCGCCGGTAGCGTTATGATGCACGAACACCAGCGCCAGAATGGAGATCAACATCACCAGGCCGCTGGCCTGCGTATAAATAAAGAACTTGGTGGCCGCCGCAATACGAGTTTTCCCATCCGATCCTTTGTGACCCCAGAGCGCGATCAGGAAGTACATCGGCACCAACATCATTTCCCAGAAGAAGAAGAACAGGAACATGTCGATAGCCAGGAATACGCCGATAACACCGCCCAGGATCCACAGCAGATTCAGGTGGAAAAAGCCCTGATAACGCTGGATTTCATTCCAGGAACAGAGAATAGCCAACACACCCAGCAGGCCGGTCAGCACCACCATCAATAGCGATAGCCCATCCAGCGCCAGATGAGTAGAGATACCAAAGCGCGGTATCCACGGCAGGTTGTACTCCGATTGCCATTGGGGCAACCCCGACGGCGTACTCAGTGAGAAACCGCCCTGCAGCCACAACTGCAACGACAGCACCAGTGTCAGCCCCATGGAGATCAGTGCGATCCAGCGCGGCACCCGCGTGCCAAAACGCTCGAGCTGCCAACACAGCAGGCCGCCGATAAAGGGGAGAAGAATCAGCCAAGGTAGTAGCATGGCGTTTTGTGTCCCTAAATTAAAGAAAACGAAAAACTTGCTGCCTGCGGAGGCTGCTCGATGTGGCCTCGCCCCCGCCCCTCTGCGTTACCGAAACCTATACCAGCAACAGCAGCGCCAGCACCACCACGGCACCAACACCCATTGAGGCAACATACCAGCGCAATTGACCGTTCTCGCTGACAAGCAAAGCACGGTTGCCCCAGCGAACCAGTATGGCTGGAATATTCATCAGCGCATTCAACGGGTCTCGCTGCAACAGCGTCGCGATAGCCAGATACGGTTTGACAAAAACTTTGTCGTACAGCCAGTCAAAGCCCCAGGCATGGAACCACCAGGTAGAGAAGAAACGCCCGGGCGCACTGTCAGCAACCGCGTTGACCGTTTGACGCTTGCCAAGCCACAGTGCGGCGGCCAGCAAAATACCGACGATAGCCACTACGCCGGAAGCGATTTCCAGCATCATGACTTGCCCATGTTCCAATTCAGTGGTCGCAGGCAGAACGCCATGCAAAGGAGGCACAATCATGGCGCCCACAAAGGTGGACAGCACCATCAGCACCAGCAGCGGCAGATGATGCGAGATCCCCTTGCCGGCGTGAGCCTTGGTTTTTTCTTCGCCATGGAACACGATAAAAATCATCCGGAAGGTATAGAGCGACGTCATGAACGCCCCGGCCAGACCGGCAACTACCAGATTAAGATGACCGTTGGCCCAGGCGCCGGCCAGAATCTCATCCTTACTGAAGAAACCAGCCGTCACCAGCGGCAGCGCCGCCAGCGCCGAACCACCAACCAGGAAGCACACATACACCAACGGAATTGTCTTACGTAAACCGCCCATCTTGAAGATGTTCTGTTCATGGTGACAGGCCAGAATTACCGAGCCGGATGACAGGAACAACAGCGCCTTGAAGAATGCATGGGTCATCAGGTGGAAGATCGCCGCATCCCACGCCTGAACGCCCAACGCCAGAAACATGTAACCGATCTGGCTCATGGTGGAGTACGCCAGCACGCGCTTGATATCGGTTTGCACCAGCGCAGCGAAACCAGCCAGCAACAGGGTCACAGCCCCAACGACACCCACCAGATTCAACACATCCGGCGCCATCAGGAACAGACCGTGCGTGCGTGCTATCAAATATACGCCGGCAGTCACCATCGTCGCAGCATGGATCAGCGCGGAAACTGGGGTCGGGCCCGCCATCGCGTCGGCCAGCCAAGTCTGCAACGGCAACTGTGCCGATTTACCCACCGCACCGCCCAGCAACATCAGGGTTGCCCAGGTAATAACCGGCGACCCTTCGGCCAGACACTGCGGCGCCAGCACCATCAGCTCGCGGAAGTTCAATGTCCCCAATTCGCGATACAGGATGAACAGCGCAAACGCCAGAAATACATCCCCTACACGGGTAACAATAAACGCTTTCATGGCCGCTGCACCGTTCTTCGGATTGGTGTAGTAGAAGCCGATCAGCAGATAACTGCACAGCCCCACCCCTTCCCAACCGAGATACATCAGCAGCAGGTTATCCGCCAGCACCAGCACCACCATACTGGCGATGAACAGATTGGTGTAGGCAAAGAAACGGGAGTACCCCTCTTCACCACGCATATACCAGGATGCGAACAGGTGGATAAAGAAACCCACGCCCGTCACCACGGACAGCATCGTCAGCGACAGCCCGTCCAGCGCCAGATTCACGCTGATATCAAACTTGCCGACCGTCATCCAGGTCCACAAATGCTGAGTGAAGAAAGTCACGCCGCCTGCGTGCTGCTGGCCGGCAAAATCCAGCGCCGCGTTACAGGCAACCAACGCAGCCAACCCGACCGAGCCCACACCAATGGCGGCGGACAGGTTTTCCGACCAACGCCCGCGGGAGAAAGCCAGCAATAAGAATCCGAGTAGCGGAAACAGAATAGTTAAATAGAGTAAGTTCATCCGCGCATCTCACTGACAGTATCAATATTCAGGGTCTGACGACGACGGTAAAGCTGGAGCAACAGCGCCAGACCGATACTGGCTTCCGCTGCCGCAAGCGTGATGGCCAGAATGTACATCACCTGACCATCCGACTGGCCCCAGTAACTTCCGGCGACGACAAAAGCCAGCGCCGAAGCGTTGATCATGATTTCCAGGCTGATCAGCATGAACAGCAGGTTGCGACGAATCACCAGCCCGGTCAGCCCCAGCACGAAGAGGATGGCTGCCAACAGCAGGCCATGTTGAAGCGGTATCATGCGCGTTCCTCCGTTGATTTTTTGTCATCTTTGGCAAGAACGTCACCGCCGCGCTTATCTTCACGCCCGATGTGGAACGCCACCACCAGACCGGCCAGCAACAACATGGATGCCAACTCCACAGCCAGAACATACGGACCGAACAGGCTGATGCCCACCGCCTTGGCGTCAATCATTCCGCCGGAGATATCCTGGCCGTTCAGGCGGAAGATCCCCTTGATAATGACGCCCAACAATACCAGCGACAGGATGCCGGGCCCGATCCACACACCCGGTTTCAACCAGGCTTTCTCCTGATCCACTACCGAGTGGCCGAGGTTCAGCATCATCACCACGAAGACAAACAGCACCATAATGGCGCCGGCATACACAATAATCTCCAACGCGCCGGCGAAATACGCACCGAGAGAGAAGAACACACCAGCCACCGCCAGTAACGAGATAATCAGATACAGTAATGCATGTACTGGATTGGTATGGGTAATGACACGCAATGTTGCCAGTACCGCAATAATCGCAGTCGCATAAAACGCGAATTCCATGCTTGGCTCCTTAGGGCAATAGGCCTTTGACATCAATGGGTTTGGCTTCGTTTTCGGCTTCGCCCTTGTCTTTACCATTGATCGCCATGCCTGCCATCCGGTAGAAGTTATATTCCGGATATTTACCCGGCCCCGAGATCAGCAGATCTTCTTTTTCATAAACCAGATCCTGGCGTTTGAATTCACCCATTTCAAAATCTGGCGTCAATTGAATCGCCGTTGTCGGGCAGGCCTCTTCACACATGCCGCAGAAGATGCAGCGCGAAAAGTTGATGCGGAAAAACTCCGGATACCAGCGACCATCCTTCATTTCCGCCTTCTGCAGTGAAATACAGCCTACCGGACAAGCTACCGCACACAGGTTACAGGCAACACAACGTTCCTGACCGTCAGGATCGCGGGTCAGAACGATGCGCCCACGGAAACGCGGCGGTGGGTTTACCGGCTCTTCCGGATACATTTTGGTTTCGCGTTTTTTGAACGCATTAGAACCCACCATGCAGATACTGCGCACCTGGGTGCCGAAACCAATCAAAAGCTCTTTCAGTGTCATGGTTTATCACCCCTTCCTAAGCGTTCAACAGAATGACTGCCGCAGTCGCCAGCAGATTCAGCAGCGTCAGCGGCAGGCAGACCCGCCAACCGAACGCCATCACCTGGTCATAACGTGGACGAGGCAACGAAGCGCGGATCAGGATGAACATCATCATGAAAAACGCTGTCTTCAACGCGAACCAGATAAACGGCGGCAGGAACGGCCCCTGCCAACCACCGAAGAACAGGGTGACAATCAGCGCGGACACCGTAACGATACCGACGTATTCTCCCACGAAGAACAAGCCGAACTTCATCCCGGCGTATTCGATGTGGTAGCCGTCCGCCAGTTCCTGCTCAGCCTCCGGCTGGTCAAAGGGATGACGGTGGCACACCGCCACACCCGCGATAGCGAAGGTAATGAAACCGAAGAACTGAGGCACGACATTCCACAAATGTGCCTGTGAAGCCACGATATCGCCCACGTTGAACGAACCGGCGCGCGCCACCACTCCCATCAGCGACAAACCAAGAAACACTTCATAACTCAGCGTCTGTGCGGAGGCGCGCACCGCCCCCAGCAGCGAGTATTTGTTGTTACTCGACCAGCCAGCGAACAACACGGCATATACCGCTAAGCCGGCCATCATCAGGAAAAACAGGATACCGATATTCAGATCAGCCACTATCCAGGTCGGGCTGACCGGCACGATCGCGAACACCATCAGCAACGAGGTGAATGCAATCATCGGCGCCAGAATGAATATCACCTTGTCGACAAAAGGCGGCGTCCAGTCTTCTTTGAAAAACATCTTGAGCATGTCCGAAACCAGTTGCAGCGAACCGCCCCAACCGACGCGGTTTGGCCCGTAACGGCCCTGGAACAGCGCCAGTAAACGGCGCTCCCCCATACTCATGACGGCACCGCAGCTCACTACGACGACCAGGATCAGCAACGCTTTGCCCACGGTGGACAAAATTTCCAGCATATCAGGCGTTAACCAGTTCATTGTGCAGCCTCCCGCAGGGTTTCAACGGTCGCACCGGCCAACACCGGCGCGACACCCGGGAAGCCCAGCGGCAACCCAACCTGCCCTTGATGCAGCTCATGGCTGATGCGCACCGGCAGGCGCAGCGTCTGGCCGCCGCAAGTAATATCCAGCAATGCTCCTGGGTTGACGCCCAACACAGCGGCATCCGTCGGGTTGACCACCGCACAGGCTTCCGGCATCCGCGCCTGGATCACCGAGGAGCGCTGCGATAACTCGTCACTGCCGAACAGCGAATAGTAAGGCGCGACCGTCCACTGCCCCGCTTGGGACGAGAACGGCGCAGGCACCTGGCTGAAATACGCCAGAGAACCCTCACCAGCCTCGATCAGACGCACGCCGGGATCGCCATGGCGCAGATGACCACCCACTTCATCCTGGAATTTGTTCCACGCCTGCGGCGAGTTCCAACCCGGCGCCCAGGCGAATGGCACCTGTTGACGCTCAGCTTGCGGGCTGTTGTTCCCTTCCATCGAGAAAGCGAACATGGTGTCGCGATCCTGCGGCTGACGCGGTTCATGCACGCTGATATTGGCGCGCAGCGAAGTACGGCCGCTGTAGCGGTTCGGTTCGCGCGCCAGCTTTTGCCCTTTGATGCGGAAAGAAGCGTCAGGCGCGGCATCCTTGATGGCGGCCAGCTGCGGCAACGCCTTGACGCAAGCGTCGATGACGTGATCGAGCTGCGTCCAGTCCACCTGGCGGCTGTTGTAGGTAATATAGAGTGAGTGCAGCCAGCGCCAGCTTTCCAGCATGACCACCTTGTCATCATAGAAGGCGGGTTCATAGACCTGGAAGAAGCGCTGAGCGCGGCCTTCCTGATTGATCAGCGTACCGTCGCTTTCAGCGAAGCTCGCGGACGAAAGAACCATACTGGCCTTGTCCATGATAGCGGTGCGCTGATGATCGACCACCACCAGATTGGTGGCTTTGGCCAAGGCGACATCAACTCGCGCGGCCGGTGCATGGCGGTAAAGATCGTTTTCCACCACCACCACACTGTCCGCAGCACCGCTTTCCAACTGTTCCAGCGCATCATCCAGCGAACCGCCGCCGATCATGGCCACACCCATGCTGTTGGCACCGGCGGCGACAAAGGTAATACCGACGTCGGCGCCGCGGCTTTTCAGCGCTTTGGCGACGTTCGCAGCCGCGGCGATCACATCGTCACTGCCGGCGTTGGTGCCGGAAATAATCAGCGGCTTCTTCGCGCCGGCCAGCGCCTGGACGACCACATCCATTTTCTGAGTCAGGTCGGCGGACAAATCACTGACCGCCGGTGCTGCGTTATCCAACGCATGGGCGATCGCGAAGCCAAGTCGCGCCTGATCGGCAACGGGCGCCCGGTAACTCCAGGCAGCGATATCATCCAGCCGGGTACTATCGACGTTGGTGACGAACAGTGGGTGTTTGGCATGCTGACCGATATTCAGAATCGCGGCGATTTGCCAATCCGCCACTTTCTGCGCCGCCGCCATTTCACGGGCTTTACCTTTCACTGCCTGACGTACCGCCAGTGCGATACGGGCGCCGGTCTGGGTCAAATCCTCTCCCAACACCAACACGGCATCATAACTTTCGATCTCTCGCAAAGACGGGGTATGAACCCCGCTTTCACTGAGCACTTTCAGCATCAGTTGCAGGCGCTGTTGCTCGCCGCGGGAAACGCCGGTGTAGAAATTCTCAGCACCGACCAGTTCGCGCAACGCAAAGTTACTCTCAATACTGGCGCGGGGTGAACCGATACCGATGACCTTCTTCGCCTGACGCAGCACATCGGCCGCGCCCTGCAACGCCTGTTCGGCGTTCAGGGCAATCAAATCGTTACCGCGACGCTGAATCGGCTGACGCGGACGGTCTTTCAGGTTGACGTAGCCATAGCCGAAACGACCACGGTCACACAAGAAATAATGGTTCACGCTGCCGTTATAACGGTTTTCGACACGCCGGAGTTCGCCGTAGCGTTCGCCTGGGCTGGTGTTGCACCCGACGCTACATTGCTGGCAAATGCTGGGAGCGAACTGCATGTCCCATTTACGGTTATAACGCTCGGAATGGGTCTTGTCGGTAAACACCCCGGTCGGACACACTTCCACCAGGTTGCCGGAAAACTCGCTTTCCAGCACGCCGTCCTCTGCGCGGCCGAAATACACATTGTCATGCGCGCCGTAAACACCCAGATCTGTGCCGTCGGCATAGTCCTTGTAGTAGCGCACACAGCGGTAACAGGCGATGCAGCGGTTCATCTCGTGGGAAATGAACGGCCCGAGATCCTGATTGCGGTGGGTTCGTTTGGTGAATCGGTAACGGCGGAAATTATGCCCCGTCATAACCGTCATATCCTGAAGATGACAGTTCCCCCCTTCCTCACAAACCGGGCAGTCGTGCGGATGGTTGGTCATCAGGAATTCCACGATGGTCTTACGGAACGCGACGGCTTCCGCATCGTCAATCGCGATGTAGGTGCCGTTGGTCGCTGGTGTCATACAGGACATCACCAGGCGGCCACGGGTGTCTTCCGCGTTTTGGTATTGTTTAACCGCACACAGGCGGCAAGCCCCGACACTGCCCAGCGCCGGATGCCAGCAAAAGTAAGGAATATCAAGCCCCAGAGACAGACACGCCTGCAGCAGGTTGTCCGAACCGTCCACTTCATATTCTTTGCCGTCTACATGAATCGTTGCCATAGTCAGCATGCTTCCATAACAGCCCGCCACGGGCGGGCACTAATCAAAAATTCTGCCTAGCAGGGCAGCCGTGTCGGCGCCTGCCGGTTTCCGGGATTACCAGCGCTGTTTCAGCAGGTTTGGCTGAATGCCGCGAATATCTTTGGTATTGCCGGGCGCCTGTCTGGCGATACCGGCTTCGAATTCATCCCGGAAATATTTGATGGCGCTCTGCAGTGGTTCGACGGCACCCGGCGCATGCGCGCAGAAGGTATTGCCCGGCGCGAGATAACGACAAATCTGCTCCAGCGTTTCGATATCCCCCGGCTGCCCTTCCCCTCGCTCCAGAGCACGCAACAGTTTTACGCTCCACGGCAATCCGTCACGGCATGGCGTACACCAGCCGCACGACTCGCGGGCAAAAAACTCTTCCAGATTGCGCGTCAACGACACCATGTTGATTTCATTGTCGACGGCCATCGCCAGCGCGGTGCCCAAACGGCTTCCTGCTTTGCCGATATTTTCAAAATCCATCGGCAAATCCAGATGCGCATCGGTCAGAAAGTCAGTTCCCGCGCCGCCCGGTTGCCAGGCTTTGAGTTTCAGACCATCGCGCATACCGCCGGCGTAGTCCTCAAGAATTTCACGGGCGGTGGTGCCGAACGGCAGTTCCCACAAGCCCGGATTTTTCACCCGGCCGGAGAATCCCATTAATTTGGTACCGGCATCCTTGCTCTTACCGGCCGACAACCCCTGATACCACTCAATACCATGCTCCACGATGGCCGGCACATTGCACAGGGTTTCCACATTGTTGACGCAGGTCGGTTTGCCCCAGGCTCCGGCCATCGCGGGAAACGGCGGCTTCGAACGCGGATTGGCGCGACGCCCTTCCAGCGAGTTGATCAGTGCGGTTTCTTCACCACAGATGTAACGCCCGGCGCCGGTATGAACGAACAGTTCAAAATCAAACCCGGTACCCAGGATATTCTTACCGAGCAACCCCGCCGCCTTGGCTTCCTCTATCGCGCGACGCAGGTTAGCGGCAGCCTCGATATACTCGCCGCGCAGAAAGATGTAGCCGCGATAGGCTTTCAGCGCATAGGCGCCGATCACCATGCCTTCGATCAGCAGATGCGGCATTTGCTCCATCAGCAAGCGATCTTTATAGGTGCCTGGCTCCATTTCATCCGCATTGCACAGCAGGTAGCGGATATTCATGCTTTCATCTTTCGGCATCAGGCTCCATTTGAGCCCGGTGGAAAAGCCTGCGCCGCCGCGGCCGCGCAGCCCGGCGTCCTTGACCAGCGTCACCACTTCATCCTGGGACATACCGGTCAGTGCCTTGCGGGCGCCGGCATAACCGTTCTTGCTGCAATATTCATCCAGCCACACCGGCTGCTCGTCAGCACGCAGACGCCACGTCAGAGGATGCTGTTCAGCCGTCAGAACAATGTTTTTAGTCATTGATACTGCTCCAGTAACGAATCGAGATCATCTGGCTTCAGGCGCGTATAGGTATCCTCATCCACCATCATAGACGGCCCCTTGTCGCAATTACCCAGGCAACAGGTCGGCAACAGGGTAAAGCGACCATCAAACGTAGTCTGCCCCGGTTTGATATTCAGCTTCCGCTCAAGAGCAGCCTGAATACCCTGATAACCGGTGATATGACATACCACGCTGTCACAGTAGCGGATGACATGACGGCCAACCGGTTGGCGGAAGATCTGGCTGTAGAATGTCGCCACGCCTTCCACATCGCTGGCAGGGATGCCCAACACATCGGCGATAGCCGTAATGGCGCCGTCCGGCACCCAGCCACGCTGTTTCTGCACAATCTTCAACGCTTCGATGGAAGCGGCCCGTGCATCCTCATAGTGGTGTTTTTCATGCTCGATGGCGTCGCGCTCCGCGTCACTTAACACAAAAGCCTCCCCTGCGGGCTGCCCCTGAGCGTCGATAGGTTCTTGCGTGTTGTTATGATCGTGCATAATTAGCGGTCCACATCTGACATGACAAAATCAATACTGCCGAGGTATACGATCAGGTCGGATACCAGACACCCGCGAATCACCGACGGGATCTGCTGCAAGTGAGGGAAGCTCGGCGTTCGAATACGGGTGCGATAGCTCATGGTGCCGCCGTCGCTGGTCAGGTAATAACTGTTGATTCCCTTGGTTGCCTCGATCATTTGATACGACTCGTTGGCAGGCATCACCGGCCCCCAGGAAACTTGCAGGAAGTGGTTGATCAGCGTTTCGATATGCTGCAACGTGCGTTCCTTCGGCGGCGGCGTCGTCAGCGGGTGATCAGCCTTAAACGGGCCTTCCGGCATATGCTTGAGACACTGCTCAAGGATACGCAAGCTCTGACGCAGCTCCTCGACTTTCAACATGACGCGGCTATAGCAATCGCTGATGCCATCACCCACCGGCACTTCAAAATCGAAGTTCTCATAGCCGGAATAAGGGCGCCATTTACGCACGTCGAACGCCACGCCCGTCGCACGCAGCCCCGCCCCAGTTACGCCCCACTCCAGCGCTTCCTTGGCGTTGTACGCCGCAACCCCCTGGGTACGCCCTTTCAGAATGGAGTTTTCCAGCGCCGCTTTGATGTAGGTATCAAGGCGTCCGGGGATCCAGTCCAGGAACTCGCGCAACAGGCGTTCCCAACCGCGCGGCAAATCATGCGCCACGCCGCCGATGCGGAACCATGCCGGATGCATGCGATAACCGGTAATGGCCTCCACCAGATCGTAAATCTTCTGACGATCGGTAAAAGCAAAGAACACCGGCGTCATAGCACCGACGTCCTGAATGAAGGTACTGATATAAAGTAAATGGCTATTGATGCGGAACAACTCAGAAAGCATGACGCGAATAACGTTCACACGCTCCGGCACTTCAATGCCGGCCAGTTTCTCCACCGCCAGCACGTAAGGCATTTCATTCACGCAGCCGCCCAGATACTCGATGCGGTCGGTATAGGGAATATAGCTGTGCCAGGATTGGCGCTCGCCCATTTTTTCCGCGCCGCGATGGTGATAACCGACATCGGGAATACAGTCGACGATCTCTTCACCGTTGAGCTGGAGAATGATGCGGAATGCACCATGCGCCGACGGGTGGTTCGGCCCGAGGTTGAGGAACATGAAGTCTTCATTGCTGGTACCGCGCTTCATTCCCCACTCTTCGGGTTTGAAGGTCAGCGCCTCCATTTCCATGTCTTCGCGCTGTTTGGTCAGCACGAAAGGATCGAACTCCGTCGCACGGGCCGGAAAATCTTTACGCAGCGGATGACCTTCCCAGGTCTGCGGCATCATGATGCGCGTCAGATGGGGATGGCCATTGAAGGTAATGCCATACATGTCCCAAACTTCACGCTCATACCAGTTGGCATTCGGGAACAGTTTGGTCAGCGTCGGCATGTTCAGATCTTTTTCTACCAACGCCACCTTCAGCATGATGTCTTTATTGCGTTCGATGGAAATCAGGTGGTAGAACACGGTGAAATCAGCATCCGGCAACCCCTGGCGATGTGTGCGCAGACGCTCATCCACGCCATGCAAGTCCAGCAACATGACATAGGGTTTCGGTTGTTTCTTAAGGAAGGCAACCACTTCCAGCAATTGCTCTCGCTTCACCCAGACAACCGGCATACCCGTGCGCGTCGCCTGAACGGTAAAAGCTTCCGAACCAAAACGGTTGCACAGCTCGCTGACGATCGGATCATCAAGGTGATCGCGGGTTTGCCAGACCGGCAGAGCGGCATCGTGCGTCGTTAAATCTGTCATAAGTTTTGTCACCACAGTGAATGTGTTAATTCTGTGACTGATGATGGCTGCACACTGTTATCGTGATATTACGCAGCCATCGACGGCCTTTCACCCACAGGTTAAATCTCGTCAGGAGTACGCAGATTGGTTACTGCAATCCGCTCGCCACGTTTGCGCTCGCGCTCAGACTGCATATTGGCGCGGTAAACCCCCTGATCGCCCACCACCCATGACAGCGGGCGGCGTTCTTCACGAATGGATTCTTTCAGCAACAGCAATGCCTGCATATAGGCTTCAGGCCGCGGCGGACACCCCGGGATATACACATCCACCGGAAGGAACTTGTCCACGCCCTGAACTACGGAATAAATATCGTACATACCGCCGGAATTGGCGCAGGCCCCCATGGAAATCACCCATTTGGGTTCAAGCATTTGATCGTAGAGACGCTGAATGACCGGAGCCATTTTCAGGAATGGCGTTCCCGCCACTACCATGAAATCCGCCTGACGAGGGGAAGCGCGGATGACTTCAGAACCAAATCGCGCTACGTCGTGGACTGCGGTAAATGAAGTGGCCATTTCTACATAGCAGCAGGAAAGACCGAAGTTATAGGGCCATAGGGAATTACTCCGGCCCCAGTTCACCATATTGTGCAGCGCATGCTCCAGGTTTCCCATGAAGACGCTGCGATGAACATGCTGCTCAAGAGGGTCGTTAACAACCTCTTGTTTTTGAAGGGGATAACGGTCGTTCTCACCGTCCGGATCTATGCGGGTGAGCGTATAATCCATCGTTTAATGCCTCGCTATTACTGCTGATGAATGTTGGTGGTTTGTGCCGCGATACTGGACTTCACGACTTGTCGTTTAGAACGCACCGGCGTCCAGTCCAACGCGCCGATACGAACCAAATAGACCAGACCAGCCAACAACACCAAAATGAAAATGACGGCCTCGACGAACCCCACCCAACCGCTCTCCTTGATGGAAACGGCCCAGGCATACAGATACAGGGCTTCGACGTCGAAAATAACGAAAAACATTGCGACCAGATAGAATTTGGCGGAGAGACGCAACCGCGCTGAGCCGACAGAGTCGATACCAGACTCATAAGGGATATTTTTGTGCCGCGCCCTAGCGCGTCCCCCGAGCAGAAAGCCACCAAGCAGCATAAAACCGCAGAGACCTACGGCAACGACGATAAATAGCGCAAAGGCCCAGTGATGGGCGAGAACTTCAGTAGTTGTTGACATACTCTTGCTTACTCATCAAAAGCGGTCAGCTCTCTGCTCTGGTCGGCAGTTCGGCTGCCACATCGATTAAAAGGAAGGATTTATCGCCACATAAGCACACGACTGAAAAGGTTAAGCAGCTATCCTTTGTGGCCTGATTCCCTGTTATATAACTTTATTTTAAACATCTCAAAAAATAGCAGCGCATTACTTTACACGCACGCATTTTTGTTAACAACCTTCAAACACTATCACCGCTAAAACGTGTCAGTGCTGGCCGATTTGTTAACGGATAGCCATACACTGCAACGCTATACCCATGTGCACTATACCATTTCCATCAAGAATTCCTGTTCTTCCATAGTGTCATTAGGGATATTTTTTGATCCAGAACACACTTTTATCGATTATGTTAGTAATTAAATTACCCCTTTGACTCTCCCATCGATAGCCATTGGACGGCAATGTAGATTTAAAAAAAAGAAACAGCATTTCATTGGGTTAGATGACCATTATCGCTAAAGCAACGCATTGACAACAAAAAGAATAGTCAAGTAGTCAGAAAAGGGGAAAGGCGAAATAAATTGAAACAACCCACCTGATGCACGACAACGTCATACACCAGGTGGGTTAGGGGAAATGATTCAGTAACGCTGTTTGTCTACCGGGGATTCAACCCCCGCCGCAATTACGATTCATCCACAGCAGGTTCCCGTGATTCACCATCAGTTCCCGGCACGACAGGCAACAATTGGGATCGGGTTCCAGACTCAATAGCACCGAAAATGGCATTAGCCAGTTCGTTGTCATGCGACGGGTTTTTACACAAGTAATAGCGCGTTTCAGGCAGGCGAGGTAATCCTTCCTCTTCACCGAGAACCCGCAGCTCCGGGCTCATCATTTCAACCGAACGCACGGTAATTCCCAAACCAGCCTTCACTGCGGCGCGCACAGCCGACAAGGTGGACGCCACATAGGAGATCTTCCATGGAATACCTGCCGCGTTCAATTGTTCCAGCGCCAGAGACCTGAAGGGACTGGGTTCATCCAGCACGACCAACGGTACTGTCTCCCCTGGTTGATACTGGTAATCCGCCGCGCAGTACCACAACGTTGGCGATGTACGCAGCAAGACATGGGGAAAATTATTATTGTTAAAGGTCGTGATAACCAGATCAATTTTTCCCTGATTCAACATTTCCATCATTTCTGCGCTGCGCTTAATGCTGACCGCAATCGACAGTTTAGGAAACACGGTTGTCACTCGTTGCAAAATGAACGGAAGAATAGTGTCAGCCGTATCATCCGAAGCACCTATAGTGAGGGTTCCCTGAATATCGCTGAACATTAGCGATGCACAGGCTTCATCATTAAATTGGAGTATTTTCCGGGCATAACCCAGAAACTGGATGCCATGTTCAGTCAGCAGCTTGTTCCGCCCGTGTCGGGCGAACAACTCCTTTCCGATCAGTTGTTCCAATCGTTGCATCTGCTGACTGACTGCCGATTGCGTTCTGCAAACCGCCACTGCAGCGGCTGCGAACGTATTCAAATCGGCGACAGCAACAAACGTTCTCAACAGATCGAGATCCAGATTGAGGACGGGACGACTTGCATTTGTCATATGGTTCTTCACTTATCTATTTTAATTTTTAACAAACATACCTGGTGTTGGTGTAAGAGCATCGGCAAAGCCTGATACATAATGAAAAAACAGTATCGCAGAGCGTTTTCACGGCCAAAAGCGAATCAATATTCTTTTTGCCATAATCACGCTCTATGCATGACTGTTTATTTGACTATCTTATTACGTAATCAGACATGCAAAAAGAACTCTTTTATTTATTTTATATGATAAAATAAAACCATCTAAAAAACCAGATGCCGGATGTTTTCTTAATGAGATCCAGTTCAGAGATATAAGATTATGATTGCACTTATCTTATACAAAATCAGTAAGAAAAATATCTGCATTCTGTTATTTCCCGACTTACATGCATTCCTCATGCACTTAATGTTTCGGTTTGCCAGAAAAATACATTCCGCTGATAAAAACAGCAGCCCGCCCACTTTCATTCTCCTTTCCTGAACTCTCGTTTCATCCACTGCGGAAAAACGCTTTAGTTTCCATGATAGGTTGTGTGCATTTTTTAACGATAACCTGTCTTCTCTCTTTTCCTCACTTGAAGCCGGCCTGATTAAAAGCTATTAATACAGCCAGTTACTATCACTCCCTCACTTAAATTTTATGTAATTTTTTTACTTTTTGTAAAAAATAATCGCAAATAAAAAAAGACTCACATAGCATAAGTGTTACTGAAGCCTCGGTGATAACACGTTTATTTCAGAACATAGGCGTGGAATATCTGAATTATGTTTCTTGTCTTTTATATTAATTACTGACTTTCCCTTCGTGCTGAATTCACACTCATCTTTTATTCCTATTCATTCCTTGTTGCTTTGCTCAATTCTAGTCATAAGCGAAATCTATTCGAGATATGAAAATTATGTAGTCCATCACAGTCATCCGATATATCTCCACTGTGTTTGTATGCAGTTTAAAACCGCATCAATTTCTGATACCGGTTTCAGTCTATAATTAATCATGGAATAGGCTCCCAGATCTCACCACGATATTCATCCTATCTGCAGGTGTGGCATTCACAGCGCTCAGGCGCTGTTTTATGCGAACACCACATGGCAACGGAATATTTTAATATTCCCCCACGACTTGCAGAAATGAGCTACCCACACGTTTTTTAACAGGACTAAACGCCACCATAAAATTAACAACCAGTATTTTAAACCAACATGATAATCCAGAGAATTACTTTGCGGGGATACCCCATACTCAGGAAACATTCTTCAAAATAGGGGGCGGGAGGAGTACATTAAGCTGCTTATGCTATTACCACTCAGGAAGGCATCCTGTAAAAGGTTTGTTAAATGTCCCCAATAGAAAAATCGAAAAAACTTGAAAATGTCTGTTATGACATCCGCGGCCCGGTACTCAAAGAAGCCAAACGACTGGAAGAAGAAGGAAACAAGGTTCTTAAACTTAATATCGGCAACCCGGCGCCATTCGGTTTTGATGCACCGGATGAAATTCTGGTCGACGTTATTCGTAACCTGCCGACAGCGCAAGGATACTGCGACTCCAAAGGCCTGTACTCCGCCCGTAAAGCCATCGTCCAGCACTATCAAGCGCGCGGCATGCGCGATATCACTCTTGAAGATGTGTATATCGGCAATGGCGTATCCGAGCTGATCGTCCAGTCCATGCAGGCCCTGCTGGATGATAATGATGAGATGCTGGTGCCAGCACCAGATTATCCGCTCTGGACCGCAGCGGTCTCATTATCCGGCGGCAACGCCGTGCATTACCGTTGCGACGAAGAGGCGGGTTGGTTTCCGGATCTGGATGATATTCGCAAAAAAATCACCCCTAATACCCGCGGTATCGTCATCATCAACCCGAATAACCCGACTGGGGCGGTTTACAGCAAAGAATTACTGCTGGAGATCGTTGAATTAGCGCGCCAGCATAGTCTGATCATTTTCGCTGACGAAATTTACGACAAGATTCTTTACGACGAAGCACAACACCACTCCATCGCCGCATTGGCGCCGGACCTGCTGACAGTGACGTTCAACGGCCTGTCCAAAACCTATCGCGTAGCCGGTTTTCGTCAAGGGTGGATGGTACTCAATGGCCCGAAAAAACATGCCCGTGGGTACATTGAAGGGTTGGAGATGCTGGCATCAATGCGTCTGTGCGCCAATGTCCCCATGCAGCACGCGATCCAGACGGCGTTAGGCGGTTATCAAAGTATCAGCGAATTCATCCATCCCGGCGGCCGCCTGTATGAGCAACGAAACCGCGCCTGGGAGCTGATTAACCAAATCCCCGGCGTTTCATGCGTCAAACCCAGCGGCGCGCTCTATATGTTCCCGCGTATTGATGCCAAACGCTTCAACATTCATGACGACCAAAAACTGGTGCTGGATCTCTTGCTTCAGGAAAAGGTTCTGCTGGTTCAAGGCACCGCGTTCAACTGGCCGGAGCCGGATCATGTACGTATTGTAACGCTGCCGCGTGTTGATGACCTGGAAATGGCCGTCAGCAAACTGGGGCGATTCCTGGGACACTATCATCAGTAATCCCATGTTGGCAGGCTACCGTTGCGTGTAGCCTGCTTAACTCTGGTAATAAGGATACCGTTCAATCCGATTGCTTATTCCGTTTTTGCCCCACAAAATGAACGCCTGCCTGCCGAATATCGAGAGAAGGTTATGATTCAGAGCCACTTCTTTGCCCATCTATCCCGACTGAAGCTGATTAACCGCTGGCCGTTAATGCGAAATGTCCGCACGGAAAATGTGTCGGAGCACAGCTTGCAGGTAGCGTTTGTCGCCCATGCTTTAGCCGTCATCAAGAATCGTAAATTCAACGGCAACCTTAATACCGAACGCATAGCGCTGCTGGCGATGTATCATGATGCCAGCGAAGTGCTGACCGGCGATATGCCGACCCCCATCAAGTACCACAATGCCCAGATTGCGCATGAATATAAAAAAATAGAAAAAATCGCCCGCCAGAAATTGATCAGTATGCTGCCGGAGGAATTACAGCAGGATTTCCGACTGCTGTTGGATGAACGGCAAGCCAGCGAAGAGGAACAAGCCATTGTCAAGCAGGCCGATGCGCTGTGCGCTTACCTGAAATGTCTGGAAGAGCTGTCCGCTGGCAACAATGAATTTCTCCCCGCCAAAGGGCGGCTGGAAAAAACGCTCCAGCAACGCCAGAGCCCGGAAATGGACTATTTCATGACGGTCTTCATTCCCAGTTTCAATTTGTCGCTGGACGAAATTAGCCAGGATTTGTCGCTATAACCGTTGATCAAACGATCAAAAAGGATACAGCCAGGGGATCATAACAACGCTGATCAGCATCACCAACGCGGTAAACGGCACGCCAACCCGGACAAAATCACTAAAACGGTACCCGCCCGGCATCAGCACCAGCGTATTCACCGGCGAAGAAACCGGCGTCATAAATGCCGAAGAGGCGGCAATAGCGATAGTAATGGCGAACGGATAAGGCGAGACCTGCATCTGCTCTGCCGCTGCCACCGCTATCGGCGCCATTAGCACCGCCGTCGCCGTATTAGAAATAAAGAGCCCAATCAACGCGCAGATCACAAACAGGCAAACCAGCATAAATTGCGGGCCGGCATCGCCAGCAATTTCCATCAACCCTTTGACGATCAGGCTGACCCCGCCGGTTTGCTGCAGCGCTTGCGCAAAAGGCATCATACCGACAATCAGGAGCAAACTCGGCCAATGTACCGCTCGATACGCGCTTTCCATATCAATACAACGGAACTGCCCCATCAGTAGACAGGCAATCAGCGCCGCCACGGCATTGGGGATTTCATCGGTCAGCATCATCGCCACCATCAATGCCAGGCAGAACAACGCATGCGGCGCCTGGTGCCGGGCTGGTGCCACTTCATCCACCTCGGCAGGCAGATTTAACACAATAAAAAGCTGCTTATGTTGATGCAGTAAACGAATATTTCTCCAATCCCCAATCACTAAAAGAACATCGCCTAATTGCAGAGGTTCATCCGCCAACGCACCGTCCAACGCTTCATTTCCACGTCGAATACCGACAACCGTTAAACCATACCGGCTACGAAACCCGACTTCCTGCAAGGTCTTACCCAATAAGCCGGAGTCGGGAACTAATAAGACTTCAGCCATCCCCACATCACGCGACTGTTCCGAAAAGTATTCACCACGCAAAACCATGGGCTCTAGCCGCTGTGAAAAACAAAAATCACGCAAATTCACATCCGAAGCCGACATATCGATCAGTAGCACATCATTCAGTCGCAGTTCCGTATTTCCCGCCACGCTGACCATAATGCGCCGAAAACGCTGCCAACGCTCGATGCCGACCACATTGGCGCCATAGCGCTGGCGCAGCAGCAGATCGTCCAGCCGCTGACCAATAAAAGGTGAACCGGCGCGAATCGCCAAACGCCGCGCCCTTCCCGTCAAACGATAGTCACGAATCAAGTCACGAAAGGTCTTCCGTTTCCAGACGTCTTTGCTGTTATCGCCGTCAGCGTTCGCCAACAGAAAACGCGCCAGCAACATATAACCAATGCCGACAAGCAATACCACCACACCAATCGGCGTGGTGGTGAAAAAGCTGAACCCCTGCCCACTCAACCGGGTCAATTCGCTGCTGACTACCATATTGGGAGGCGTCGCCACCAGCGTCATCATGCCGCTGATTAATCCAGCGAATGCCAGCGGCATCATCAATCGGGCCGGCGAAGTTTTCATACGGGCGGCCACATTAAGCACGACAGGAATAAAGATGGCCACAATCCCGGTTGAACTCATAAATGCGCCCAGCAGCGCCACCGTCGCCATTAACAGAATCAGCATACGGGTTTCGCTCTGGCCGGCGACATGCATCAACCAGTCCCCTACCTGATAAGCCACACCGGTACGCACCAACCCTTCACCGACGACAAACAACGCGGCGATCAACACGACATTGGGATCGCTGAATCCCATCAGCGCATCTTGCAACGTCAGCGTGCCGCTCAATACAAAGGCGATAATGACCAGCATCGCCACCACATCCATGCGCAGTCGCCCCATAGCAAATAACACGATGGCGATTAACAGCAGGCTAAACACCCAGATAAGCTCGCTGTTCAACATGCATTCTCCTTTTGGCTGGCGATTCCGATACCCGTCAGCATGCCATAAAAAAACCCTGCCGAAGCAGGGTTTTGATCATGTTTAGTCCGGTTAGACTCAGCGCTGCCGGACAACCGCCAGCCCTTCAGCAGCAAGGTCGATATGTAATGATTCCAGCGAACGCAGCACAATATCAACGTGCTCCAACCCAGGGGTATCATCCGGCGCATTGACGGCAATAACCCGGCATCCGGCGGCAAGCCCGGACTGCACGCCAGCTGGCGCATCCTCGACCACTACACATTCGGCGGGAGCCAACCCCAGCCTTTCTGCTCCCAACAGATAAGCGTCAGGATTAGGCTTACCCCGCGCGACTTGTTCTGCGGTAATGAATATACCCGGCGCAGGCAGCGCTGATGCCGCATGACGCGCATGGGCAATCGGGATTGTCCCCGAAGTCACTATCGCCCAGGGAATACCGAGTGCATTCAAACGATTCAGCAGAGCCAACGCGCCGGGCATGGCTGCTATTCCCGCGGTATCCGTCGCCTCAATCTGCTCCAGCGCGACGAACTCTTGCTGAATGGTCGCTTCGCTTTTTCCCGCCAGGAAGTGGCGCAACGACGTAATAGCCTGTTTCCCGTGAATAAAATCCAGGACTTCCTGCGGATTGATGTCGTGATCCCGAGCCCAGTTGCTCCAGGCCCGTTCGACAGCAGGCAGTGAATCCACCAGCGTGCCATCAAGATCAAACAGAAAACCTCTACACTCCACGCAAAGCCCCTCTTTATTTATCAGGCATTAATAATTTGCGCGATCTCCACCGCACTCAGGTGATACTGACGCGGACAGGACTGCCATACCGCCAGCATACGATTGTATTTATCCCACATTTTGGTTTGGGAGTTAAACCCGTGCGTGCCAGAATCGAAATGCGGATAACGGCCCTCTACATGCACCATGAAACGCACATATCCCAGATAACGAGCCTCAGTCGCCACATCAAACCCGAGAAATGTCAGGCGGCGCTCATCCATATCAGGCTTTTCTTTCAGGTTGGCCCAGGACACCTGCAACGCATGGTACATTTCCATAATATTGATGATAGTACGGCAAACGTCTTCGCTCAGATCGCCAAATTCGCGATCCAGTTCTCTCATCTGCAAGCCATAACCGCGTTCAATGATAGTTTGCAGACGACGGTAACGCTCCGCGTTATCCGCATCCAACATGCTCATGATTTTGTACTGATTCGACAGAATTAATCGTTGGGCATTGGTCATTTCCATGGTGCACTCCTGAATCTTTTTCCGACTTAAAGGATACTGATAGCAGGATGGCATATCGGGCGGGGCCGGTTTTTTGATTTAGCGCAGAGTCGAATGGAAAAATGGTTGCCTTGAATCGCACAAAATCGGGTTTACATCAAAGATCGTCTAAAAAGGTCTTATCCAACTGCTTGAATGCACGTTTCAGCACATCCGCCAGCATCTGGAAAGTCGGCGTATCTTCGACCGGCGCCAGCGCCATACCGGACTCCAACAGCTTAGCCCGGATCTCATGAAACCATTGCAGCAACGAAGGTGGCAACGGCGTAACCGACCGGCGGCCCAGCCACCACAGCCCTTGCATCGGCAGGCTCAAGGCAAATAACGCCGTTGCTACCGACGGCCCCAGTTGTCCACCAAGCGCGAGTTGCCAGGTCAACGTAAAAATGGCAACCGGCGGCATAAAGCGGATGGCAAAACGGGTCACGCGCACCACACGATTCTCAGGGAAAACCGGCGCCAGACGTTTATCGGCAGGCCAAGTCTTCATGTAATGCTGCCCCAGTTGAAACAATTTCAACCATCCGGGCTTACCAACAGGTGCGGTTGTCATAGTCGTACCTCAACTTCACGTATAAATAATAAAATTTTCGTATAAATTACCAACTGAAATTGACAAGCTTAAAATATATTTTGAGTTTAATGATTGCTATCGGTATCCTAAACTGCCTTTTGGTCACGATAAAAATGTGTTTCGACGCAGAGCCACTCCGGCTGACGGCCGCCTTTTTGGGCAAACGCTTTCAACCCAAGTCTGCCGTCGCATATATTCCATGCCGATGCCATTCTGCCTCGCGCGTTCCTACGCCATAAAGCATCCTGCACATCGGCAATTTTCGCTGTCATGCCCGGTAAATCGCCAGGCCATGATGTTAATCATAAATGTCGTTGGTTTTCTGCGCTACGCTGGACACCGTATGACATTTTTTTAACCATGTATAACAAGTAGGTACTTCCATGTCGAGTAAGTTAGTACTGGTTCTTAACTGTGGTAGTTCATCCCTGAAGTTCGCCATTCTGGATGCCGTAAGCGGTGATGAATACCTGTCTGGCCTGGCTGAATGTTTCCACCTGCCTGAAGCACGTATCAAATGGAAAATGGATGGCGCCAAACAGGAAGCCGCACTGGGTTCCGGTGCCGCCCACAGCGAAGCACTGAGTTTCATTGTCAACACCATCCTGAGCCAAAAACCCGAGTTGTCCGCACAACTGGTAGCCATCGGTCATCGTATCGTTCACGGCGGCGAAAAATTCACACAGTCTGCGGTGATCAACGACGAAGTGCTGCAGGGTATCAAAGACGCTATCCCGTTCGCTCCGTTGCACAACCCGGCTCATCTGATCGGTATTGAAGAAGCGCTAAAAGAATTCCCGCAGCTTGCATCCAAGAACGTAGCCGTTTTCGACACTGCGTTCCATCAGACCATGCCGGAAGAAGCCTACCTGTACGCTCTGCCATACAAATTGTACAAAGAACAGCATATCCGTCGTTATGGCGCCCACGGCACCAGCCACTACTATGTCTCCCGCGAAGCGGCGAAACAACTGAACAAACCGGTTGATGAGCTGAACGTCATCACCTGCCATCTGGGCAACGGTGGTTCTGTTTCCGCCATTCGCAACGGTAAATGCGTCGATACCTCGATGGGGCTGACCCCGCTGGAAGGCCTGGTGATGGGTACCCGCAGCGGTGACATCGATCCGGCGGTTGTTTTCCACCTGCACGATTCCATGGGCATGAGCGTAGCGGACATCAACAAGTTGCTGACCAAAGAGTCCGGCCTGTTGGGCCTGACCGAAGTCACCAGCGATTGCCGTTACGTTGAAGACAACTACGAAACGAAAGAAGACGCCAAACGCGCCATGAACGTGTACTGCCACCGTCTGGCCAAATACATCGGCGCCTACAGCGCCCTGATGGAAGGCCGTCTGGACGCCGTCATCTTCACCGGCGGTATTGGTGAAAACGCCGCCATGGTACGCGAATTGACGCTGAAACAGCTGGGCCTGCTGGGACTGGATGTCGACCACGAACGCAACCTGGCTGCCCGCTTCGGCAAAGGCGGCAACATCGCTAAAGATGGCTGCCGCCCGGCACTGGTGATCCCCACCAATGAAGAATTGGTCATCGCGCAAGACGCACTCCGTCTGACCGCCTGATAACTTCCCCACTCCGTCAGCTCCGGCTGACGGAGTTGTTTTGAGCAACGAGCAACCGCAAACGAGGTTAAGCCGTGTCCCGTACAATCATGTTGATTCCCACTGGCACCAGTGTGGGACTGACCAGCGTCAGCCTGGGTGTCATTCGTTCCATGGAACAGAAAGGCGTACGCCTGAGCGTATTCAAACCGGTCGCCCAACCGCGCGCCGGCGAAAACGCGCTGGATCAGACCACTACCATCATCCGTGCAAACTCGGCAATCAATGTCGTAGAGCCGCTGCAGGTGAGCTATGTGGAATCCATGCTGAGCAGCAACCAGCAGGACGTTCTGCTGGAAGAAATCATCGCCCGTTATCACGAAAATACTAAAGATGCCGATGTCGTCCTGGTAGAAGGTCTGGTTCCGACCCGCAAACACCAGTTCGCCAATGCGCTGAACTATGAAATCGCCAAAACGCTGAATGCGGAAATCGTATTCGTTATGGCGCTAGGCAATGACTCTCCGGATCAGTTAAAAGAACGTATCGAATTGGCCCGTTCCAGTTTCGGCGGCGCCAGCAATAAAAATATTACCGGCGTTATCATCAACAAACTGAATGCCCCGGTGGATGAACAGGGTCGCACTCGTCCCGACCTGTCGGAAATCTTCGACGATTCCTCCAAGGCCAGCGTGAAAAACGTCGATCCGAAACACCTCTTCGCCAATACGCCGCTGCCGGTACTGGGCTGTATTCCCTGGAGCTTCGATCTGATCGCCACGCGCGCGATCGATATGGCCAAACATCTTAATGCCAAGATCGTCAATACCGGTGATATCGAAACCCGCCGGGTGAAATCCGTCACTTTCTGTGCCCGCAGCATTCCTCACATGCTGGAGCATTTCCGTCCGGGTTCGCTGCTGGTGACTTCCGCTGACCGTCCCGACGTGCTGGTCGCCGCCTGTCTGGCCGCCATGAACGGCGTCGAGATCGGCGCGCTGCTGCTGACCGGCGGCTATACCATGGAAGCCAGCATCGCCAAACTGTGCGAACGCGCCTTCCAAACCGGTTTGCCGGTATTCATGGTGGAAACCAACACCTGGCAGACCTCCCTGAACCTGCAGAGTTTCAATCTGGAACTGCCTGCCGATGACCGCGAGCGCGTGGAAAAAGTTCAGGAATACGTTGCACGCCATATCGATTCCCAGTGGATCGACTCGCTGAGCGCCGCGTCCGAAGGCTCTCGCCGTCTGTCTCCGCCAGCGTTCCGTTATCAGCTGACCGAGCTGGCCCGTAAGGCCGGTAAACGTATCGTACTGCCGGAAGGCGACGAGCCGCGTACCGTCAAGGCCGCTGCTATCTGTGCCGAACGCGGTATCGCGCAGTGCGTGCTGCTGGGTAATCCGGAAGAAATCCGGCGTGTGGCGGCGGTTCAGGGCGTAGAGCTGGGTAAAGGCATTGAAATCGTCGACCCGGCCGTGGTTCGCGAACGTTACGTACCGCGTCTGGTCGAACTGCGCAAAAGCAAAGGCATGACCGAAGTGGTTGCGCGCGAACAGCTGGAAGACAACGTGGTACTCGGCACCTTGATGCTGGAACAGAACGAAGTTGACGGTCTGGTTTCCGGTGCGGTTCACACCACTGCCAATACCATCCGCCCGCCGTTGCAGTTGATCAAAACCGCACCGGGCAGCTCGCTGGTCTCCTCCGTGTTCTTCATGCTGCTGCCGGAACAGGTTCTGGTCTATGGCGACTGCGCCATCAACCCGGATCCGACCGCCGAGCAGCTGGCTGAAATCGCTATCCAGTCTGCTGATTCCGCCACGGCATTCGGCGTTGAGCCGCGCGTCGCCATGATCTCCTACTCTACCGGTAACTCCGGTACCGGTAGCGACGTGGACAAAGTGCGCGAAGCCACCCGCATCGCCAAGGAAAAACGTCCGGATCTGGTTATCGATGGTCCGTTGCAGTACGACGCCGCCATCATGGCCGATGTTGCCAAGTCTAAGGCGCCGAACTCGCCGGTTGCCGGTCAGGCTACCGTGTTCGTGTTCCCGGATCTGAACACCGGCAACACCACATACAAAGCGGTGCAACGTTCCGCCAACCTGATCTCCATCGGGCCGATGCTGCAAGGCATGCGTAAACCGGTCAACGACCTGTCCCGCGGCGCACTGGTGGACGATATCGTTTACACCGTGGCGCTGACCGCCATTCAGTCGACCCAGATCGCCTGATAAGTCGGTTTAAACAGAACAAACGCCAGCATAAGCTGGCGTTTGTTTATGGTGCCGACAATCTGTTTTAGTTCTCGTCCACCGCGTCGTGGCTCTCCGGACGCGCCGATTTTTCGGGCTGGCTCCGTGATGAGCGCGTCAATTGTATTTCCGCCGCGTTGTTATTATTGCGGCTCAACCATAGCGCCAGCGCTTTGAGCGAATCCGGCGTAAATTCATCACAGCGGGCGGTAATCTCTTCCGGCGTTAACCAACTGACTTCCACGATCTCTTCCGCTTGCAGGGCGAACGGCCCATGAGTCACACAACTGAACAACGCTCCCCACACCCGGCAGTCGTCGCTTTCGTAATAAAACACGCCATGCTCGGCGAGCGGGACACCGGCAATTCCCAGCTCTTCTTCCGCTTCCCGTCGGGCCGACTCCAGCCAGGCTTCACCCGCCTGCACCACGCCGCCCGCCGTCGCATCCAGCCAGCCGGGGTAGAAATCTTTGGTCTCGGTTCGCCGCTGAACCAAAATTTTCCCCATGCCGTCATGCACAACAATGTAGGTGGCACGATGTCGCAGACACTGAGCACGCATCTGCTGACGGCTTGATTGAGCAATGACCTCGTTGTTTTCATCAACGATATCGACCCATTCCGTGCCTGCCGCCTGAGTTTGTTCTACCATCCTCTGAAACCCTTTGGTTGTGGCGCGTTCACGCGCATCGTTATTTGAATAAGAGACATTGAGAGAGTCACGCTAACTTAGTGTGTAACCTGAACCTGTGCAATAGGCGCGCCGCCCGACAGCGGCAGCACCTGCAACACGCCATCCTCAAGTACGCCGTAACTGGCAGGGAAACCGCCTTTGGGTAAGCTGGCCGACCCAGGATTAAAACAGACGATGTCATCACATCGCTCCGCCACAGGAATATGGGTATGCCCATACACCAGCACATCGCCTGCATTCAGCGCAGGACGTTGTTGCGGATGAAACAGATGCCCATGGGTCAAAAACAGCCGGCAATCCGGCAGCAATATCTGTTGCCACGGCGCAGTGACCGGGAAATTCAGCAGCATCTGATCCACTTCGCTGTCGCAATTGCCCCGCACCGCGATAATCCGGGACGCATAATCATTTAGCCGGGTTGCCACATCAGCGGGCTGATAACGCTCCGGCAACGGATTGCGCGGGCCGTGATTGAGAAAATCCCCCAGCAGCACCAGCCATTGCGCGCCTTTCTGCTCAAAACGTTCCAATACCTGCTCCGTCGCGGATAGCGACCCATGCAGATCGGAAGCAAACACCAGTTTCATGATCGTATTCCTGACATATTTAAGATCTTCACTATGCCTCATGGTATCAAAAATTTTTACCGTCGCTGCGTGCAATGCTTGCCAAATACGCATCATTCAGCCATGTCTATTGATAGATGCAACGGTTATTTATATCCAGATTACAACAATGTTAATTTACTGGCGCCCGCTGCGTTCAACGGTAGCCGGAATCTAATAATGTGGAGAGAATACTCATGATCGAACTGTATTACGCCCCAACGCCCAATGGTCATAAAATCACGCTGTTTCTGGAAGAAACCCAGTTGCCTTACCAGTTGCACCCGGTGAATATCGGTACAGGCGAACAATTCAAACCCGAATTTCTGGCGATCTCCCCCAACAATAAAATTCCGGCGATTGTCGATACTCAACCCGCTGACGCCGGAGCCCCCATCAGTCTGTTTGAGTCGGGCGCTATCTTGCTCTATCTGGCGGAAAAAACCGGTCAACTGTTAAGCGCCGACGTGCGGGAACGTACAGCAACCCTACAGTGGCTTTTTTGGCAGGTTGCGGGGTTCGGCCCGATGCTAGGCCAGAATCATCATTTCAGCCACTATGCGCCCCAACCCGTTCCTTATGCCATCGAACGCTACCAGAAGGAAACCCAACGCTTGTACGGCGTGCTCGACAAACAGTTGCAGACGCATACCTGGCTGGCCGGCAACAGTTACAGTATTGCCGACATCGCAACTTATCCATGGGTTGTTTCCCACGAACGTCAAAGCATTGACCTGAACGAATTCCCGGCGGTGCAAACCTGGTTCGAACGTATTCGCGAACGTCCGGCCACTCAACGCGCCTACCAACTGGCAAGCCACGCCTGATTGAGCGTTGCCATCTCATCATCCGTAGAACAAGGTGCCCCAGGGCGCCTTGTTACTTTATTACCCATGGTTTTTTCTGCGTTCATCGCCGCCGCCAATCGATTAAAAAACATCATCATGAAAGCGTTATCGTCAACATGTGATCTATTCCCCGGCAGCGGCTTGCGGCCATAACCACAATGATGAAAAAACCGGTATGCTGGGCTGTGTCCCCATCCATCGTTCCGCCTGCGAGTCTGTCGTTCCAGGCAATCGGGCATAACCTGAGACAAAAGCGAGGTCAGATATGCAGTTACTGATCACCGGCGGCACCGGCCTTATCGGGCGCCCACTGATCCAGCGTCTATTATCACTTTCGCATCAGATTACGGTTGTCACCCGGGCTCCAGAGCAGGCGCGCCAGATACTGGGAACTCAGGTGAATTACTGGCACAACTTGAATGACAAAACGTCTCTGGATGGATTTGACGGCGTGATTAACCTGGCAGGCGAGCCCATCGCCAGCAAACGCTGGAGTGCGGCCCAGAAAGAGAAACTCTGCCAAAGTCGTTGGGAAATCACCCAACGATTAACCCAGCTCATCCAGAACAGCCAGACGCCGCCGTCTGTCTTTCTGTCCGGTTCCGCCGTAGGGTATTACGGCGATCAGGGCCAGGGGGTAGTCACCGAAGACGAGCCTGCGCACGATGATTTCACCCATACCTTGTGTGCGCGTTGGGAAGCGCTGGCGCTGGATGCCGAAAGCGACAAAACCCGTGTCTGTCTGCTGCGCACCGGTATCGTACTCTCCCGCGAGGGCGGCGCATTAGCAAAAATGCTGCCGCTGTTCCGGGTCGGACTAGGCGGCCCGATCGGTTCCGGCAAACAGTACCTGCCCTGGATCCACATCGACGATATGATCAATGCCATCCTCTACCTGCTGGATAATCCGATACTGGGCGGCCCTTTCAATATGGTTTCGCCCTACCCGGTGCGTAATGAGAAATTTTCGGCCATGCTGGCGCATGTACTGGATCGCCCCGCCTTCCTGCGGACGCCGGGCTGGGCGCTGAAACTGGCGCTAGGCGAAGCGGCAACCCTCCTGCTCGGCGGGCAAAGGGCGATACCGCAGCGGTTGGAAAAAGCCGGTTTCGGATTCCGTTTTTTTGAATTGGAAGAAGCGCTGGCGGATTTACTCAATCCTCCCCGCTAAGCAACATTGATATCGGTAAATCGCCCGTATCACAACGCCAGGGGCACCTTGTCAGGGTGCCCCTGGCCTTCATACCGGAGTGATTACTTCAACGCACCGGACAAAAATTGCTGCAAACGTGGGCTTTTCGGGTTGCCGAATACCTCCTCCGGCGGCCCTTCTTCCTCCACCAGCCCCTGATGCAGGAAAATGACATGGCTGGAAACATGGCGGGCAAACTCCATTTCATGCGTCACCACCACCATGGTTTTCCCTTCTTCCGCCAGTTGCTGCATGATGCGCAACACCTCGCCGACCAGTTCCGGATCCAGCGCCGACGTCGGTTCATCAAACAACAACACATCCGGTTCCATCGCCAATGCGCGAGCGATAGAGACACGTTGCTGTTGGCCGCCGGACAGATCGGCAGGATATTTATCCTGTGACGCGCCGGTAATCCCGACTTTGTTCAGATAAAATACTGCGCGTTCGCGGGCTTCGGCCTTGCTGAGCCCCAGTACCTGTACCGGCGCTTCCATCACGTTTTCCACCGCAGTCATGAAGCTCCACAGGTTGAAGTGCTGAAACACCATGGTCAAACGAGTGCGCAGCAGCTGGAGCTGCTTTTTATCAAACACCTTAAGCTGACCGTCTTTATCCCGCACCATATGGATCTCCTTACCATTCACATGAATGGCACCCTCGCAAGGTTTTTCAAGGAAATTGATACAGCGCAGCAGCGTACTTTTACCCGAACCTGATGAACCGATAATTGAAATGACGTCCCCGGCTTTAGCCTGTAATGAAATGCCTTTTAGCACTTCATGCTGACCATAACGTTTACGTAATTCCGTCACCATCAGCTGATTATTCTGCATGCGTTGTTCCTGCATTTAATGAGATGAACGAGTGTGAAGATGTCGTAACCAGCGACGCTCCGCTTTTCTGAACAGGCTCACCAGTACAAAAGAGATCGCCAGATACATCACGGCGGCAATACCGAAGGCGTGAAACGGCTTATAGGTCGCCGCATTGATATCGCGTGTAATTTTCAAAATATCCGGGACGGTCACGGTGAAAGCCAGCGCGGTAGAATGCAGCATCAGAATCACTTCATTGCTGTAGGCAGGCAGCGCGATACGCAAGGCGCCCGGCAAAATAATGCTGCGATACTGTTTGAACCGGGAAAAACCGTATGCCCTGGCTGCTTCAATTTCACCATAAGGCACGGAGCGAATGGCACCGGCGAAAATCTCGGTGGTATAGGCGCACGTATTGAGCGCCAGCGCCAAAATGGCGCAGTTCAACCCACTGCGGAAAAAAGCGTTCAGTAAATCGGTACCGCGCACAAATTCCAGGCTATAGACGCCGGAGTAAAACACCAGCAATTGGACATACAACGGCGTGCCGCGAAACACATAAGTGAACGCCCACACCGGCAGGCTAAAGCGCCGACGCGGCGATACGCGGGCCACGGCCAGGGGAACCGCCAGCAATCCGCCGACGACAACGGAACTGATCAGCAACCACAGCGTCATCGCCAGCCCGGTAAGGCGATAGCCGTCACTCCACAGCAAGGCCTGCCAGTATTGTTGTAAGATCTCACTCATAGTTAACCTTCCGGACCCCTGCGGAGTAGCGTTTCTCCAGCCACCACAGCACCCCGTTGGACAGGGTGGTAAAAATCAGATACAGCGCCCCCGCCACAATGGCGAAAAAGAAAGGATGGTGCGCGCCTTTCCCCGCCAGTTGAGTCGCTTTGATGACATCGCTCAACCCCAGCAGCGAAACCAGCGCCGTCGCCTTCAGGATCACCTGCCAGTTATTGCCAATCCCGGGGAGTGCAAAACGCATCATGGAAGGAAACATAATCCGACGAAATACTTTCATCGGCGAAAAACCAAACGCGACCGCCGCTTCAATCTGCCCGCGAGGCACAGCCAGATAAGCGCCACGGAAGGTTTCGGTAAAATAGGCGCCGTAGATAAATCCCAGCGTGATGATGCCGGCCACCAGAGGATCGATATCGATTTGCTCCATACCCAGCGTGTCGGTCAGGCTGTTGAGCACCATCTGCAGCCCGTAAAAAATCAGCAACATCAAAACCAGATCCGGTACACCGCGAATCAGCGTGGTATATGCGGAAAAACACCCCGACAGCAGCCGACTGGAAGACAGCTTGGCTGCCGCGCCAACCAGACCAATGACCAAAGCCAGCACCAGCGAGCATATCGCCAGTTGCAACGTCATGCGCGCGCCATCCATGATCAGTTCGGAATAGCCATACAGCATTACATATATCCGTTCAGAAAATTCAGATACGCCCGTCCGCAACACGGACGGACGCTAGTCAGGCGGGTTTAGTCACCGTAGACGTTGAAGTCGAAATACTTCTTCGCCAGCTTGTCATAGGTGCCGTCTTTGCGTATGGACGCAAAGGCTTTATCCAGTGCAACCTTGAGCTCAGTCTCATTCTTGCGTAGCCCCATACCGGTGCCGACGCCGAACAGTTTGTCGTCTTTTACCGCCGGGCCGGCAAACGCATAGGCTTTTCCTGCATCCTGTTTCAGGAAACCTTCACTCCCGGCGACTTCATCCTGGAATGCCGTATCAATACGACCTGCCGTCAAATCGGCATAAATCAGATCCTGATTCTGATAGGCAACCACATCAATACCTTTCGGCTGCCAATACTGATTGGCGTAAGCCTCCTGGGTAGACGCCTGCAAAACGCCAACACGTTTACCTTTTAGCGAATCAACGGAAGGTTGAATCGTCGAACCTTTCTTGGCGATCAAACGCGCATTGGCGGCGTACAGCTTGTCGGTGAATGCAATTTCCTGCTGACGTTTTTCCGTGATCGACAGAGAAGAGATGATGGCATCAATCTTTTTCGCTTTCAGAGAGGGGATCAATGCATCGAAATCGCTTTCGACAAAAGTACAGTTAGCGGCAATGCGTTTACACAGCTCTTTTGCCAGATCAATATCGAAGCCGACCAGTTCACCGCTGGCATTTTTGGACTCGAAGGGAGCATAGGTAGGATCAGTACCGATTTTGATATTCTTGGGCACGTCGGCCAACGCGGTTCCTGTTGCGAACACCAAGGCTAGTGGCAAAAGTTTCAACATTTTTTTCATAGAGTTACCTTTATCAATCCTCATGAATGCCAGAGGCGATTCGTGACATCCGATTTGCTTTTGTTGTGGTTTGATGTTGTGTGTGTGACTAACCAAAATCCTGCACTTTCCGTGCCACAATACACAATTATAGCGCGCCGGCAAATGAATACGGGCGATCTTTGCTAATCACTTAATACAATCAACTGATTAGCAAAAGAGGGGGTTTCCGGGAAAACAGCGCGGACGAACCTGACGCCATATTAATGCACAACAACAATGCAACGACATGCACCAAAAAAAAGCAACGCCACAAAATAATGCATCCCATCAGAGGGGATGTTTTTACTTCGTCGCCGTTAAGCAATATTTTTGCCTTCTGCTTTAATCAGTTACCCCACCCTGCCAACGAGTGAACAGGTCTTCAGGAAGCGCGATATGCACCTGATCCAGGACGCGATTCACTGTCTGATCGACGATCTCTTGCACAGTTTGTGGGCGATGATAAAAAGCAGGAACCGGCGGCATGATGATAGCGCCCATTTCCGCTGCGGCATTCATCAGCCGTAAATGCCCAAGATGCAGCGGCGTCTCACGCACACAAAGCACCAACGGCCGGCGTTCTTTCAACATAACATCCGCCGCGCGCGTCAGCAGACTATCCGTATAACTATGCACAATCCCCGACAACGTTTTGATAGAACAAGGCAAAATCACCATGCTGTCCGTCTTGAAGGAACCGGAAGATATGCTGGCGGCGATATCCCGCTGGTCATGTACCACATCCGCCATTGTCTGTACGTCTCGCAAGCTGAAATCCGTTTCCAATGCCAGCGTCTGCCGGGCCGCCTGACTGATCACCAAGTGTGTTTCTACCGTTTCCAACGGTTGCAGCACCTGGAGCAACCGAACCCCGTAAATAGCTCCGCTGGCCCCTGAAATACCGACAATCAGTCGCTTCATTCACTTCTCCTGGCCCCCTGCCGCCGGCAGGGATCAAAAATGCACTGACCTGGTCGCGCATACACCCCAAGTTGACAATAACTACCATAGCAAAGGGGAGCGCACCGCGCTCCCCCTGGCATGAAACCAACACGTCGTCGGCATCACCCTTCGTTGTGCAGCTCCAAATCCTCGACTTCATTCTGGCTGCGCATTGCTTGCGCATCGTCATTGCGCAGCGCTTCCAGATAATCAAGATAACCCTGATCGACATCCTTGGTCACATACACGCCATTGAATACGGAACATTCAAACTGGGTAATATCCGGATTGTCCTCGCGTACCGCTTCGATCAGGTCGTCAAGATCCTGGAAGATTAGCGCATCAGCACCAATGATCTGGCGAATTTCTTCGACTTCACGCCCATGGGCAATCAGTTCATTGACGCTCGGCATGTCGATACCGTACACATTAGGGAAACGAATCTCCGGCGCAGCGGACGCCAGATACACCTGCTTGGCGCCCGCCTCTCGCGCCATCTCGACAATCTGTTGCGACGTGGTGCCGCGCACAATAGAGTCATCCACCAACAGCACGTTTTTGCCGCGGAATTCAGCACGGTTAGCATTCAATTTACGACGTACTGACTTAATCCGCGTCAGCTGCCCCGGCATGATAAAGGTGCGGCCGACATAACGGTTCTTCACGAACCCTTGACGGTACGGCTTATTGATAATACGGGCAATTTCCAGTGCGATATCGCAGGAGGTTTCCGGAATCGGGATCACCACGTCGATATCCAGATCTTCCCATTGACGCGCAATCTTTTCACCCAGCTTATGCCCCATGCGAACACGGGCGCTATAAACCGAAATCTTATCGATGAACGAGTCCGGGCGAGCAAAATAGACATATTCGAACAGGCAAGGGTGACTTTTGGGATTCTCCGCGCACTGACGAGTAAACAGCTGCCCCTGCTCGGTAATATAGATAGCTTCGCCGGGTGCGACATCCCGCAAAAATTCGAACCCCAGCGTATCAAGCGCTACGCTTTCCGACGCCACCATGTATTCACTGCGCCCATCGGCCAAATTGCGTTTGCCGATCACCAACGGACGAATCCCATTCGGATCGCGGAAGGCGACCATACCGTGGCCAATAATCATACCCACACAGGCATAAGCGCCGCGGATCTGCTGATGCGTCGCAGCGACCGCAGAAAACACGTCCTCCGCCAAGAGCGGGTAATGATGGAAACGATCCAGCTCTTTGGCGAACACATTCAACAGAATTTCAGAATCCGATGTGGTGTTAACGTGACGACGACCTTCTTCAAACAGCTTTTTACGCAGTTCATGGGCGTTGGTCAGGTTGCCATTGTGAGCCAGCGTGATCCCAAACGGGGAATTAACATAGAAAGGCTGCGCCTCTGAGGCACTGGAACTGCCGGCGGTAGGGTAACGCACATGGCCGATCCCCATATTGCCCTGCAAACGCTGCATGTGCCGGGCTTCAAAAACATCCTTCACCAAACCGTTTGCTTTACGCAGGCGAAAGCAATTGGAAGCATTAATGGTGACGATGCCTGCGGCATCCTGCCCACGGTGCTGCAGCACCGTTAACGCGTCATAAATCGACTGGTTTACCGGCGTAAAACCGGCGATACCGACAATACCGCACATGTTGTCTTTTCCTCATCAGCGCCACCGCGGCTAGATATGCCGCGGCAAGAAACTCGACGTGCTTTGCAGATAGTTGAAGAACCATCTAATGATGTAACTGAATTGCGGGATCAGCTGGGATTGCTTCCAGTCAGCGCTCTGGGAAAATCCGGTAAAGGTGTCCAGAAAGAACAGCAGCGCGGAAACAATCAGCACGCCGCGCAGCGCACCGAAGCAGATGCCCAGTACGCGGTCGGTGCCTGACAGCCCAGTACGTTCAACCAGTGAACCGAGCACATAATTGACGATAGCACCCACAATCAACGTCGCAATAAACAGAATGGCGATAGCGACACCGTTACGTATCAGTTCATCATCAAATCGCGTGAAATAAACCGCGAGATAGGCGTAGTAGTGGCTGGCGATAAAAAATGCGCATCCCCAAGTCACCAGCGACAGCGCTTCACGGACAAACCCCCGGATAAGACTGACCAGAGCCGAGAATCCGATAATACCGATAATGACGTAATCAACCCAAACCATGAACTATCCCAATAATGAACGATGAACATCGGTATACGCCGGTCATTCTGTTCGCGGCGCATTTTAACAGAAAAAGAAAACGTTTGCGTAGCGTATTTCCCGCCGATTTTTTCGATAGGCGAATAAATGAAAAAACGCCTGCCACGCCATACAGATAACGGGCAACCGTTTCCGTTGTCGCCATAACAGACGAATGTCCCAGTCTACATCCGTTGATGTCGCCGGGACGCGCCGCCATTTCCGCCCCCAATCCCCCCGGCCCAAACACAAAGGGTAAGGTCGCTATGCTCCCCTACCCTTCAGTACGACACCGATGATCAGCGGGCGCTATAGGCTCTGACCTGGCCGCTTAAGCCGCTGATCTGCTGTAGTTCCCCAAGCGATGACTCCAATTTCTGCTTAGACGCATCCGGGCCGACATAAATACGGGTAATCTGCCCGGCCACCGGCATAGACGGCACCGTATACGCGCGATATCCCGACAAGCGCAGCTTAGCGACGACTTCGTTTACCTTATCCGCATTCTTCAACGCGCCCAACTGCACGACAAATGCCTGCCCGGCTGGTGCCTGCTCCTGAACTGGCGCCGGTTTTTCCACCGCTCTGGCGGTCGTTTTATTGTCAGCCGGTTTTTCGACGCTCTTCGCTTCGAGCTGACGCGCTTCGGTTTTCACCTCAGGCGACTTCAGTTCGGGCTTATTGCGCGTATCCACTTTCACCTCCGGCTTTGTCTTTGCCTCAGGCTTTACGGGCTGAGCCTTCATGGCGGGCGGAGCCAACTGTGTGACAGTCTGTCGCTCGGTCACGATAGGAGGAGACGCTGGCGGGGTTGAGCGTTGAACGGGCTGAGTCGTTACACGACTTACCGGCGGCTCAGTAGCGGGTTCATCCTTATCCTCCTGCGAGCCATTTTTTATCCTGCATCGCCGCCGCCGCGCCTTCCGGGGGTTGGGCCGATAACGACTGCGTAATCGGTGGGATCGACTCCGACTCCAGCGTATCCCCCGGTTTTGGCACCAGAGGAATAGCGGCGAAGGTATCCTCATAGTGCTTTTTCTTGCCGTCCAGCAGACCAGGCAACACGATCACCCCTAGCGCCACCAGCACCACCGTACCCACCAGGCGATTCTGGAATTTACTCGCCATGCGTTACGCTCCCCTCCAGCGCTTCCATCACATGCGCCACCGTATGGAAAGAACCGCAAACCACCACAATATCTTGCGGCCCGGCGTCCTGCATCGCCTGCCGCCAGGCGGATGCGACATCCGCATATTGCCCGCAGCCAGCCAAATGGCAAGCCAGTTGTTCTACGCCAGCGCCTCGTGGACCGTCCAGCGGCGCACAGTACCAGTCATCCGCCAACGGCTTCAGGTATGCCAGCGTACCCGGAATATCCTTGTCCGCCAGCATGCCGATCACGATGCGAACTCGTCCATAACGCGGCAATGCGTTGAGACGGGATGCCAGATAGCCCGCAGCATGGGGATTATGCGCAACATCCAGAATCAACAACGGTTTTTCGCGCACAATCTGAAAACGCCCCGGCAGAGCGGCGTTCCGCAATCCCAGACGGATAATGTCTTCGTCGATATCCAGCCCCGAAACCTGCAACGCCGCCAACGCAGTCGCTGCGTTAGGCAAGGGGACTGAGGGTATGGGCAATCCCGCGATGTGTTTATCGCCGCACTGCCAGCGCCACGCATCCTTCTGCACGTCAAACGACCAGTCTGCACCACGCCGAAACAGCAACGCGCCCTTCTCGGCGGCCACGGCGGCTATCGAATCCGGCATATCCGGTTCGCCCACCACCGCGGGTTTGTTCGCGCGGAAAATCCCCGCTTTTTCGCGGCCGATGCTCTCGCGGGAATTCCCCAGCCAGTCGGTATGATCCAGCGCGATGCTGGTGACTACCGCCACATCCGCATCAACGATATTGGTAGCGTCAAGCCGCCCGCCCAGCCCAACCTCGAGGATAACCACATCCAGTCGGGCCTGTTTGAACAACTGCAACGCCGCCAACGTGCCAAATTCAAAATAGGTCAGCGAAATACCGTTACGACCGGCGTCGATATCGGCAAAGGCCTGGCAATGCAGAGATTCCGGCAGTTCCTGCCCCTGGATACGCACGCGCTCGGTATAACGCAACAGATGCGGCGAGCTATAAACGCCGACCCGCATGCCAGCCGCCATCAGAATAGCGGCCAACGTACAGCAGGTGGTTCCCTTCCCGTTGGTGCCCGCAACGGTAAAAACCCAGGGAGCTGGCTGCAACAGTTGGAGATGTTCCGCAACCTGTTTGACCCGCTCCAGACCCAGATCGATAGGTTGACCGTGCAAATGCTCAAGATAGTGAAGCCACGCGGCCAAAGGCGACGTGGCTTGAGGTATTTGAAGATTGTCCATGAGTCCCGTTCACTGACGACTTACGGTGCGTTGATATGGTGAGAATATCACGATGATATCCCCGCCATAAGAGATCAGGCATCACTTTCAGAAGAAGCCGTGATACGTTCGGTGATAGGCTCCAGCGGCTCCGGTTGATTGGTCAGTTTGGCGAGGATAGACGCCAGCTTGAACCGCATTTCCGAGCGACGAACGATCATGTCGATCGCGCCTTTCTCCAGCAGAAACTCGCTGCGCTGGAAACCTGCCGGTAATTTTTCACGCACGGTTTTGTTCAATCACGCGCGGGCCGGCAAAACCAATCAACGCCTTGGGTTCCGCAATATTCAAATCACCCAACATGGCCAGACTGGCGGATACGCCGCCCATAGTCGGGTCAGTCAGCACTGAAATATACGGCAGGCCGCGTTCGCGCAATTTCGCCAGCGCCGCACTGGTTTTCGCCATTTGCATCAACGACATCAAGGCTTCCTGCATACGGGCGCCGCCGCTGGCGGAGAAGCAGACCAGCGGGCAATTATCTTCCAGTGCCTGCTCGACCGCGCGCACAAAACGAGCGCCAACCACGGAAGCCATGGAACCGCCCATAAATGCAAATTCGAAAGATGCTGCGACGACAGGCATGTCGTACAGCGTGCCTTTCATGACCACCAGCGCATCTTTTTCACTCGACTGCTTCTGGGCTGCGCTGATGCGATCCTTATACTTTTTGGAGTCTCTGAATTTCAGTACGTCTTTCGGCTCCAGCTCACTGCCCAACTCCACCATGCCGTCGCTATCGAGAAACGCCTGCAGTCGCGCCCGCGCGGAAAGGCGCATGTGATGATCGCACTTCGGGCAGACTTCCAGATTACGTTCCAGCTCGGCGCGGTAAAGCACCTGACCGCAGCTATCACATTTAGTCCAGACCCCTTCGGGAATGTTCGCCTTACGGGTTGGCGTGATATTACTTTTATTAAGAATTCGTTCAATCCAGCTCATTGATAACCTTTCTGCTTGAACCTGGCACTGGCCAGTACGCTGCTTTATGCGTTAACCATTCCCTGGCAACGCCGCCGATAAAGCGATGCCCACATCCCCGCCCCGGCAGGGATAAGACATTAGCATTTAGGCTGTTGTGTCGCCCACAGCCGTAAATGCTGCTCATTAAACCATAACGTTGCGGATGTGTGGATAAAAAACTGGTCAAACCGGGGTTCAGGCGTGAATCCTCCAGGATACTCCGGCGCGAATGACCTTCCGCATCCCACGTCAATCGCGGGAGATTTTCACCTTACGCTGCCGCGCCTGTGCGCGTTTATGACGCCAGATTTCAATGACGCCCGGTAGGATAGAGATGAAAATAATAGCAACAATCAATAATTTAAGATTACTTTGCACCACTGGCAAATCGCCAAAGAAATAGCCGGCATAGGTAAATAGCAGAACCCACAGCAACGCGCCTGCAATGTTATAAAGCGCGAAGTGGCGGTAACGCATATGCCCCATACCAGCAACAAACGGCGCAAATGTTCTCACAATCGGAACGAATCGCGCCAGAATTATCGTCTTTCCGCCATGGCGGTGATAAAACTGGTGGGTCTTGTCCAAATAACTGCGGCGGAAAATCTTCGAATCCGGATTACGGAACAGTTTTTCACCGAACAAACGACCGATGATGTAATTCACCGCATCGCCAAGCACCGCGGCAACCACCATCACAACCACCATAAAGTGGACATCCAACGCATTCGACGGCAACGCCGCCAGCGCACCGGCAACAAACAACAACGAATCGCCCGGCAGAAACGGCGTAACCACCAGCCCCGTTTCGCAAAACAGAATCAGAAACAATATGGCGTATATCCACACACCATACTGCGCAACCAACTCCGCCAGATGCACATCAATATGCAGGATAAAATCGATAACAAACTGAATAAACTGCACTAACTCAACCACAATAGTCATCTCCCGTCAGTCCGGCTCCTGCCCCATCGTCACACGCCATTGGACAAAAACAACGGCCCCAGCGGAGCCTCAGGTATGGCGAACTGCTCCGGATAATCCACCGCCACCAAGTAAAGGCCATCCGCTCTGGCGGTCGCCGCCGCCAACGTCCGGTCTTTAGCCGCCAACAGTTCGGCGATCCAACCTTCAGGCTGATTGCCGCACCCCACCTCCATCAGGCTGCCGACAATATTGCGCACCATATGGTGTACAAACGCATTGGCCTTGATGTCTACCACAATATAGGCACCGTGACGCATCACCTTTAAATGCTTTACGTTACGCCATGGCGTGCGCGACTGGCATTGCACCGCCCGAAACGAGGTAAAGTCGTTTTCCCCTAACAGGCATTGGCCGGCGCGCTCCATTCGCGCCGCATCCAGCGGCAGATGATAGTGCGTGACGCCGTGCGACAGGATTGCCGGGCGATAGCGGTGGTTATAAATGACATAACGGTAACGACGCGCCGTCGCACTGAAGCGAGCATGGAACGCCTCATCAACCGTTGTCACCCAACGTACCGCAATATCCGAAGGCAGATGGGCATTAACCCCCATGGTCCACGCCGCATCCTTGCGCACCGCACCGGTAGTGAAATGCACCACCTGACCGGTGGCATGCACGCCGGCGTCGGTTCTCCCCGCGCAAAATACGCTAATGGGTTCATTGGCGACGTTGGACAATGCTTTTTCCAGGCATTCCTGAACACTTTCGACTTCAGCCTGCCGTTGCCAGCCATAATAACGGCTGCCGTCATATTCAATCCCAAGGGCGATTTTCAACGGCGCGCCGCCGGGGCTTTCCTGCTGCACCGTCATTACCCCAGATACTCCGCAATCAGCTGTTCGGCGGTTTCAACCGCCATCAATGCCCCGCCGAAACGGATGTTGTCCGCAACCGACCAGAACTGCAGCAATTCAGGCATACCATAGTCATTGCGCAGGCACCCAATGCTGAGTTGAACAGTGTCTGATGCGTCCTCAACCGGTGTGGGATAGTCGTTATCGTCGCTCAGATTCACATCCTGAACCTGCTCCAACGTCTCTCGTGCTTCTTCAGCCGACAGCGGACGCAGCGCGTCCAGATGCACCACCTGAGCGTGGCCGTAAAATACCGGCGACTGCACGCAGCTCACCGAAATCGGCAGGCCGTCATCCTGCAACACTTTACGCACCTGCTCCACCAGCCGGCGTTCTTCGCGCACACTGCCTTCGTCATCCGACAACAGCGGCAACAGGTTGAACGCCAGCTGTTTGGCAAACAGACCGGGTTCAACAGGAATGCCATTCAGCAGGCGCGCGCTCTGCCCGGCCAAATCGTCCACCGCCGCCTTGCCGTGCGCGGAAACCGACAGCAGGCAAGTGACATGCAGGCGCGACAACCCGGCCTGATCGGTCAGGGGTTTGATGGCGCGCAGCAACTGGCTGGTCAAACTATCCGCCACAGCCACAATATTACGATTGCGATAATCCGCCAGCGTATGGGAATTCACCCCCGGCACGACCAACGGGACATCAGGAGACAGCGCGAAACAGTCACTGCTATCGATAACCAGACATCCCGCGTTACCCGCTTCTTCCGCATAGCGGGCGCTGGCCTCGGCGCCGGCTACAAAAAACGCGATCTCAGCCGTCGACCAGTCAAAATCCGCGGCATCCGTCACCTGCAACGAACGGCCATTAAAACGCAGACTCTCGCCTGCGCTGCGTTCGCTGGCCAGCGGATACAGCTCTCCCACGGGAAACCCGCGCTCCTGCAACAGTTCCAGCAACGCCGCGCCGACAGCGCCGGTCGCCCCGAGCAGCGCGACATTCCAACCATTGGACATGTGGTTTCTCCCCCACTTATTGAATAAAACACGACGGGCGGTGATATCACCGCCCGGATAATACGCATGGGTTAGGACAATCAGCGACCGGGCATGACGGAGGCGATAAATCCCAATTTGTTCAGGCGCTCGGCGCTGTCGCGATCGTGACAAACGACATGCAACGACGACCATTCACGCCGCTCCTGATAATGCTTGCGCAGACGATCGAAACCGCCGTCAACGTCAGCGACCTGACGCAATAATGCGTCGTCGCGGCGCACATCATACACCAGATGCACCAGACGTTTTAGCTGCCGCTCGTCCAACGGCGCATCCAGCGTCACGGTGGAGATTTCCGGCGCCGGCAGCAGTTCCGTCAGCGCGACCTGCTGAGGTTGCCCGATGAATTGGCTCCAGGCCTCGAATACCTGCGTCGTACCGCGCGCCTTCCCCTCCAGCGTGTAGCCGGCGATATGCGCCGTACCGATATCGACCCGCGCCAGCAACGCCGTGGACAACGCCGGCTCCGGTTCCCAGACATCCAGCACGACGCTGATCCTCTTACCCTGCTGCAATACGCTAAGCAACGCATGGTTATCCACCACCGGGCCGCGGCAGGCGTTGATCAGAATAGTCCCGTCACGCAAACGTTCGAGCAACGCCTCATCAACGCTGTGCCAGGTTTGGTAAGGCCCATCGTGAAACAGCGGCGTATGGAACGTCAGCACATCGGCCTGTTCGACCACCTCATCCAGCGATAAGAACGGGCCAGAATCACCGCGATCGGCGCGCGGCGGGTCGCACACACCGTGCGCACACCCAGCGCTCGCAGCCGCTCATTGAGGCGAGAGCCGACATGTCCCACCCCGATGATACCCACAGTACGGTCGGTCAGAGTGAAGCCATCCCGCTCCGCCAGCATCAGCAACGCGGAAAAGACATACTCCACCACCGCAATCGCATTGCATCCCGGCGCGGCGGAAAAGGCGATCCCTTGTTCTCTCAGATAACCCTCATCGACATGATCGGTGCCGGCGGTGGCGGTGCCGACAAAACGGATCGCGTGTCCCGCCAGTAGCGACGCATTCACTTTGGTGACGGATCGCACCATCAGCGCATCGGCATCGTTGAGGGCGGCTACCGGGATCGGACGGCCGGGCACCGCCGTCACATCGCCCAGGCGGCTGAACAGCGCCTGCGCGTAAGGCATATTTTCATCAACAAGGATTTTCACGTTGGCTTTCCTGATAAACCACGAGCGACCGCCGCACGCACGGCGGCAAGAAAAGGAAGGCGGTTATTCTGCCATAAACCAGCCAGCACTGACATCAACCACACAACGGTCAGCCGATACCTGTGTCGATTATCCGCCATCCGAACATCGGGGTACGAAGGTGACGCGCGCGCACAATCCCCCCAAAGACTGGCTTTCCAGCAATTGTAACTGCGCGTGATGCCAGTGAGCGATATCCCTGACCAACGCCAATCCCAACCCCGAGCCTGCCAAATCGCTGTGCCCGTCCAGCCGGTGAAACGGCATTATGGCGGTGGTGCGTTCGGCCAGCGGAATCCCTGGCCCGCTGTCTTCCACATCCAATACCCCTTTCGCGACACGGATCGTGATCGTTCCGCCGTCCGGTGTATATTTCACCGCATTATCGAGCAGATTCGCACACAGTTCAGCCAACAGCACAGGGTCGCCGCAGGTCAGGCAACGTTCCTCGCCTTCATAACCCAGGTCGATCCGCTTACTGCGCGCCGCAGACAATCGGGAACAGCAAGCATCCCGTGCGATGTCCGCCAAATCCACAGACTGTTGCGCCAGTTCCGGCTGCTCCTGTGCGCGTAAACGCGACAGTTGCAGTAACCGTTCAGTCAGATTGATGGTCTTTGCCAACGTGACCCGCATACCCGCAAGACTATCGTGCCAACGCGCAGGCTGTTTACTCTTCAGCGCAACGTCAACCTGCGTTTTGAGCACGGCAAGCGGAGTACGCAACTGATGCGCCGCATCAGCGCCAAAACGCTCTTGCCGCTGAATCATCCTGTTGAGCCGCTCGATATAGCGATTGAATGCCACCATCAACGGCTGCATTTCCGCCCAATGCAATAGCGGTGGAAGAGGCGTCAGATCGCCAGGTTCCCGGCGCAACATCAGGCTTGAAAGCTGACGTAACGGCCGCAGTAATTGTCGCAACAAAACCACCGCCATCAACAACGCAAGCGAAACCAACAGACTCTGGCTAATCAGCGCGGTCATCAGCAAACGTTGAGCAAACGACTGGCGGGACGAGAGGCGTTCCGCCACCAGAATCAACACCATACCGTCGATACCCGCCTCATTGATCGGCTGCCAGAGCGCGGCGACACGAATCTCATTGCCGAGATATCGGGCATCATAGAAACGCACCAACGCCGGATAGCTCCGGGATAATGGCGTGTTTTGCGGTACCGCCGGTAAATCGTCATACCCGGAAAGGGTTTCGCCTTGCGGCGTAACCACTTGATAGTACAACGGGTCATTCATATTCCGCTCGAAACTGTCGAGCGCCACCCAGGGAACGTCCACGGCCAGCCGTCCATCGCGTACCGTCAGCCGTTCTGCCACCGTGCGGGCCGATGCCAACAGTGTGCGGTCATAAGCATGGGTCGCCGCATCTCTGGCGCTGCCGTAATGCGTCCAGACCGACACCGCCCATAGCATCACCATCGGCAGCCCCAAATACATCACCAACTGCCCGCGCAGCGAATCAACCTTTGGCATGTTCGCACTCCAGGCTGTACCCCAACCCCCTCAGGGTGACGATCGCCACATTGCTGCCAGCCAGTTTTTTCCGCACCCGATGAACATACAGATCCAGGCTATCGATACTGACGTCATCCAAAAACGTAAAGACCTGTTCATACAGATACTGACGCAACACCGGCCGCCCTCGTCGTTGCATCAGGGTATGCAACACAGCCTGCTCTCGCGGCGTCAATGCCAACGGTTTCCCCCACAGCAAAAAATACCCCTCATCATGCCAGCTCAAGTCGCCAAAATGCTGGACAGACTGCGCTAACCCCTGACTACGTCGCAATAAGGCCCGCAGTCGGGCTTCCAGTTCAGCCACATCGAACGGCTTGGCCAGATAGTCATCCGCCCCCAGATTCAGCCCCCGCACCCGATCCGCGACGTCGGTGCGCGCCGTCAACAACAAGACCGGCAGGTTTTGCCCCCGCTTTCGTAAGCGCGCCAGCACAGAAAAACCATCCATTTTCGGTAACGAGACATCAAGCACCATCAGCGTATAGGTCTCGAGCTGCAGCAACTGCTCCGCCGTCATGCCATCGCCGGCACGATCCACAGCAAAGCCGGACTCGCTAAGCGCTTTCTCCAGCCAATGGGCCAGTTCATCATGATCTTCAACCAGTAATAGTCGCATCGCCGTTGTCTCGTTATCCATCGTCAGGGCCTGAACGAAGCCCATTCTCTCCAGCGCAAGGCCATTTTTTAAGCGACCTGAATCACATCCCTCGTACATTTTTCGCAACCGAAAGGAAACTGAAAGATTACGCAAATAACAATTCGGCAACAAAAAAACAATAACAACCTCTTACCCCCCCAAAAATAAGAAGGAAAAAGTGATATGCATAAAAAACGTTCTTTGCTCCTCTGCGGATTACTTTTCTGCGCTCCCGTTACCCAGGCATCGGCGCCGTCGCGCACAGAGTGTATCGCCCCCGCCAAACCTGGCGGCGGCTTCGACTTAACCTGCAAACTGTTGCAGATATCGCTACAGGAAACACACGCGATCGACAGCCCGATGCGCGTCACCTATATGCCCGGCGGCGTTGGCGCCGTGGCTTATAACGCCATCATTGCACAGCGCCCCAGCGAAGCGGGCACCGTGGTCGCCTTCTCCGGCGGCTCATTGCTCAATCTGGCGCAAGGAAAATTCGGTCGCTATAACGTTGAAGAGGTGAAATGGTTGGCCGCCGTCGGCACTGATTACGGTGCGATCGCCGTGCGTAGCGATTCCCCCTATAAAACCCTCAACGATCTCCTCACCGCCATGCAGCAAGACCCGGATCGCGTGGTCGTGGGGGCCGGCGCGTCTATTGGCAGCCAGGACTGGATGAAGGCCGCCATGCTGGCCCGACACGCCAACATCACCCCCGAAAAAATGCGCTATGTCGCCTTCGAAGGCGGCGGAGAACCACTGACCGCCATGCTCGGCGGCCATGTCCATGTGCTCTCCGGTGATATGAGTGAGATGGTGCCCCACCTGCAAAGCGGCAAAATCAGGGTACTGGCCGTCTTCGCCGACCACAGTTTACCGGGCGTGCTCGCTGATGTTCCCACCGCCAAAGAACAAGGATACGACCTGACATGGCCAGTCATTCGCGGCTTTTATCTGGGCCCGAAAGTCAGCGACGAAAGTTATGCCTGGTGGGAAGAAACCTTCAAAAAACTCGCGGCAACGGATGCGTTCAAGAAACAGCGCGATATGCGCGGGTTGTTTGAATTTAACATGACCGGCCAGGAGCTTGACGCCTACGTGAAAAAGCAAGTTAGCGAGTATCGCGAACAGGCTAAAGCATTCGGGTTGGCGAAATAAGGAGCGTCCCATGAGCGATCGCCTGTTTGGCGGTATCGGGTTAATCCTGTGCGTCTTCGGCTTGTTTATCGGCTGGGAGATCCGCAGCGAATACAGCTATGAACCTGTCGGCCCCCGGCCATTTCCCCTGGCCATTCTGACACTGATGGCGTGGTGCGCCATGCTGATGTTGTTGCGTAAACCGGACGTCATTACCTGGCCGCAGGCGATCGTCGCCAAACGGTTGCTACTGATGATCCTGATGATCAACCTGTATGCGTTGTTGTTTGAGTCTTTAGGGTTTCCGTTGTCGACAGCCCTGCTGGCGTGCGGAATGGGGATGTTATTCGGCGCAGTCTGGTGGGCCGCGGCGCTGTCCGGCGCGATCATGGGGGTCACGATGTTCTATGCCTTCGATCGGTTATTGGACGTCACGCTCCCTATCGGTTCATGGTGGTAATCTCAGGAGAGAAATATGGAAACCTGGTCTTTTCTCATGCAAGGATTTTCCGTCGCCATGACGCCGGGAAATCTGACCATCGCCTTAATCGGCTGTTTTATTGGTACCGTTGTTGGTCTCCTGCCCGGTTTAGGCCCGATTAACGGCGTAGCCATCCTGATGCCGCTGGCCTTTGCGCTGAAGCTGCCGGCTGATTCCGCCTTGATCCTGCTGGCGACGGTTTATCTCGGCTGCGAATACGGCGGCCGCATTTCCTCCATCTTACTGAACGTTCCAGGCGATGCAGGCGCCATCATGACCGCACTCGATGGCTATCCCATGGCGCAACAGGGGAAAGCCGGCGTGGCGTTATCCATCTCCGCCGTCAGTTCGTTCATCGGTTCCAACATCGCGATTCTGGGCATTATTCTATTTGCACCGCTGCTGGCTAACTGGTCTCTCGCCTTCGGCCCGGCGGAATATTTCGCGCTGATGGTTTTCGCCATCGCCTGCCTTGGCAGCATGATGAGCCAAAATCCGCTGAAGTCCTTCTTAGCCGCGCTGATCGGGCTCGCCATGGCAACCGTCGGTGTCGATGCCAACACCGGCGTTTATCGATTTACATTCGACATTATCCACCTTTCCGACGGTATCCAGTTTGTCGTCGTCGTTATCGGGTTGTTCTCCGTCAGCGAAATCCTGCTGATACTGGAAAACACCAGCAGCGGGCAAAACGTCATCAAAAAACGGGACGCATGTTGTTTAATGCGCAGGAAGGATTGCACTGCCTCGGCGCCACGCTGCGCTCGTCGCTATTAGGTTTTTTCGTCGGCATTCTTCCCGGCGCCGGCGCCACTATCGCCAGCGCAATGGCGTGGATGACGGAGAAAAAACTCAGCGGCAACAGCGAGGCGTTTGGTAAAGGAGAAATTCGCGGCGTCGCCGCGCCGGAAGCCGCCAACAATGCTTCAGCCTGCGGCTCTTTCATCCCGATGTTAACGCTCGGGATCCCCGGTTCCGGTACAACAGCGGTCATGGTTGGCGCGCTCACGCTCTACAACATTACCCCTGGCCCCGCCATGTTTACCGAACAACCGGATATCGTCTGGGGGTTAATTGCCGCATTGCTCATCGGCAACCTGATGTTGTTACTGCTCAACTTACCGCTGATCGGCGTGTTTACCCGCATGCTCGCCATTCCCATGTGGATACTGGTTCCGGTTATCACCGCGATCTCGGCTGTCGGCGTGTATGCGGTTCACAGCACCACCTTTGATCTGCTGCTGATGGTTGGGCTGGGCGTTTTCGGTTATATCCTGCGAAAAATGCATTTTCCCATGTCGCCACTGATTCTCGGCTTCGTACTCGGTGAAATGCTGGAGCAGAACCTGCGGCGCGCCCTCTCCATCAGTAATGGCCATCTATCGATTCTCTGGGAAGGGAATATCAGTAAGTTCCTGTTAATACTCTCCGTACTGGTCTTGTCAGCGCCGCTGCTGATGAAATACTGGCGCCGGCGCCGCGCCTGATCCCCCAGCGCTTCGCTACGGCGAAGCGCATCCTCCCAGAGACTCGTCTGACCGTCCTTCGCCATCGTCGTTCGCCATCGCAAAACGACATGTCGTGTCGACTATCGGTAAAACAACGCCATTGCTATGATGGCGTGACTGTCACCGTCTGACACGTCATCCGCGTTCAGTAAGGAGTGAGCCATGCAACCGGTCGGCAATTCCGGCAATACCTCATTGTCAGGAAACAACAATGTTGATGCCGCATCATTAAAAGCGGATATGGCCTCGCTGAAAACCGCAGCGTTGACCACCAGCGACGCCTCGACAACCGGCGATACGCCGCTGACATCGGCGCAACGCACCGTACTGGAAAAACTGGTTAATCAGATAACCGGCCAGAGCGGAGCGAAATCCGCCGAAGTCTGGGCCGGGCTGCGTTATTCCCTGGGGGTGAGCGGTAATACCGATTTGCTCTCCAGCCAGTTCACCGCCGCCACGCAGATTCTGCAGGCGCGACTGACGACGGCGCAGGACGCCCAGCAAACCCGGCAATTGTTGCAGCAGGTGACTAACTTGCTGCAACAGGGCAATAACCGTCAGGCGGTCAGCAACTTTATCCGACAGCAGTTCGGGCATACCACGCTGGGTTCGCTGACGCCGTCCCAGCTACAACAGGTGGTCAATGTGTTGCAAAGCGGCACGTTGTCCCCAAATACAGCTGTCGCGACACCCCAGAACCCAACACTGCCACAGCCGGGGATGCCGACCCCTTCCGGCGGGCAGCCCGCTGCCGCACAGCCATCGCCGCCGACATCATCAGGCCCGCTCGCCACCTCATCATTGACGCCCACTCAGCTCGCCGCCACGGCCAATCTGCTGGGTTACATCGCCCGGTATCGCGCTGCTGACGGGGCGGCCGCTGTCCGCAGCGGAACACAACAGCCTGAATCAGCTGGTCGCCCGGCTGGTGGCGCTGAGCGGCGAGACGTCGGCGCAGGTCTGGCGCACTATGCTGGAGATGCAAAAACTGGACGTCGGCCAGCCCATCCCGGCTCAGCATTTTCAGACGCTGAGCCAATACCTGCAAACCCAGACCGCGCTGTTGCAGCAGCACGCCACCTCCACGTTGCTGTCCTTGCTAACCACATTGAAGCAGCCCGCCGATCATCAGGAACAATCACTGTTGCAGGACTTTGTGCGCACCAGTTTCAACGCCGCGCCGCAAACGCCGCTGACCCCCACTCAGGCCAGCGAGGTCGTCACCTTTCTGTATCGACGTCGTTTGCAACAGTTGCAGGAAAGCAGCGCCGTCCCCGTTCAGCCGATCATCAATCCGCTTATTCTCGCCCTGCCGCCGGATTGGCGACCGCTCTTCAACCGACCGCTGGGGCTGGCGTTGATCCTGACACTGGTGGCGGTGTTGCTGTTGTGGATACTGCTATAAGGTGGTCTGACGGCTGGGAATCAACGCCATCGGGAACAATAAAGAGCACTGACGAGAGCGGAGAACATACCGGGGTAGCGCCCCGGTATGCTGGCATAAAGGAATTACTGCTGATATTTGCGCATCACCAGCACCGCGTTGGTGCCGCCGAAACCGAAGCCGTTGGACATTACCGTCGTCAGCTTACGCTCGGTGGTCTCAGTGACGATGTTCATGTTCTGAGCCTGTTCATCCAGCGTGTCGATATTGATGCTCGGTGCGATAAAACCGTGTTCCAGCATCAACAAGCTGTAGATCGCTTCCTGTACCCCGGCAGCGCCCAGCGAGTGGCCGGTCATCGCCTTGGTGGCGGAAATCGGCGGAATCTTGTCGCCGAACACCTGGCGAATCGCCCACAGTTCCTTCACGTCGCCAACCGGCGTTGAAGTGCCGTGCGTATTGATGTAATCGATCGGCGTATCCACACCCTGCAGCGCCTGCTTCATGCAACGTACCGCGCCTTCGCCGGATGGCGCCACCATGTCGGCGCCGTCGGACGTCGCACCGTAGCCCACCACTTCGGCATAAATGTGCGCGCCGCGCGCCAGCGCATGCTCCAGCTCTTCCACCACCACCATCCCGCCGCCGCCGGCGATCACGAAACCGTCGCGATCAGCGTCATAGGTACGGGAAGCGCGAGCGGGCGTTTCGTTGTATTTCGTGGACAGCGCGCCCATCGCATCGAACTCGCACGCCAGTTCCCAGCACAGCTCTTCGCCGCCGCCGGCGAAAACGATGTCCTGCTTGCCCATTTGAATCTGCTCAACCGCATTACCGATACAATGTGCAGAGGTGGAGCACGCGGAGCTGATGGAGTAGTTCACGCCCTGAATTTTGAACGGCGTGGCCAGACAGGCGGAAACCGCAGAGCCCATCGCCTTGGTCACGACGTAAGGGCCAACGGCTTTCAGACCACGCGGGCTGCGCATTGCATCAGCGCCAAACACCTGAGAACGCGCAGAACCGCCGGAACCAGCGATCAAACCAACACGCGGATTGTGCTGGTATTGCTCTTCCGACAGGCCAGAATCCTTGATGGCTTCTTCCATGCTCAGATAAGCGTAAATGGAAGCGTCGCTCATGAAACGTACAACTTTACGCTCGATCAGCCCGGCCGTATCCAGCTTGACATTGCCCCACACGTGGCTACGCATGCCGGATTCTTTCAGTTCCTCGGAGAAAGTAATGCCTGAACGGCCCTCACGCAGGGAGGCCAGCACTTCCTCTTTGTTATTACCAATGCTGGACAGGATACCCAGACCAGTAATCACCGCACGTTTCATTCAATACCTCTTCCACTTAGTGTTCGGATTTAGCACAGCACTCTAGCTTACAGATGTAAGCTGAACAAGTCCGATCAGACGAACTTTTCCCAAATTTGCGACTTATTATGCTGGCCGTTAAAATCGCGCCACCGCTTGAATAATGAGTATTTGCCGTGACCACTCCCCCCATTCGGCACGCCGACCTGAGTTGGAATGCTCAGGGTACACCTGTATCGCAACAGTTTGATGACGTCTATTTTTCCAATCAGGACGGTCTGGCGGAGACCCGCTACGTCTTTCTACAGGGAAACGACCTTCCGCTACGCTTCGCCCGGCATACCGAGGCGCTGTTCACCGTCGCGGAAACCGGCTTCGGCACCGGGCTGAATTTTCTGACGCTGTGGCAGGCGTTCGCGCAGTTTCATCAACAGCAACCTAACGCCGGGTTGCAACGTCTGCATTTCATCAGCTTTGAAAAATTTCCGCTGCGCCAGGCCGACCTGATCGCCGCCCATCAACGCTGGCCGGAATTGGCGTCTTATGCGCAGGCATTACAACAGCAATGGCCGAGCGCCGTACCGGGGTGCCACCGGCTGATTCTGGCGCAAGGCCGCATCACGCTGGATTTGTGGTTCGGCGATGTGAACGATCTGCTACCGCAACTGAGCGACAGCCTGACGAACCGCATCGACGCCTGGTTTTTGGATGGTTTCGCGCCGTCCAAAAACCCGGACATGTGGACGGACAACCTGTTCAACGCCATGGCCCGTCTGTGCCGGGCCGGGGGCACGTTCGCCACCTTCACTGCGGCGGGTTTTGTACGGCGCGGATTGCAGCAGGCCGGTTTCGACGTGAGTAAAATCAAAGGATTCGGCCAGAAGCGAGAGATGCTGAGCGGTACGCTGCCGGCGGCGATCCCCGCGCCGGATGACGCGCCGTGGTATACCCGCCCTGCCGCCGCCCGCACCGACGATATCGCCATCATCGGCGGCGGTGTGGCCTCCGTACTGAGCGCACTGGCGTTGTTGCGGCGCGGCGCGCGCGTCACCCTGTACTGCGCCGATCTTCAGGTGGGAACCGGTGCTTCCGGCAATCGTCAGGGCGCGCTCTATCCCTTGCTGAACGACCAGCAGGACGCACTGTCCCGCTTTTTCGCGCTGGCGTTCGGTTATGCCCGCCGTTGCTATGACGCGCTGGCGGCGACCGGCGCAACGTTTGAACACGACTGGTGCGGCGTCAGCCAGCTTGCCTATGACGAGAAAAGCGCGCGTAAAATCGACCAGATATTGCAGGGCGGCTGGCCTCAGGAACTGGTTCAGGCTGGCGATGCAACCGCAATGACGGCGCGCACCGGCGTTCCGCTGACCACCCGGGGTCTGACCTATCCACAGGGCGGTTGGCTGTGCCCCGCCGAATTGACGGTCTCGGCGTTGGAGCTGGCGAAACGACAAGGGCTACAGGCGGAAATGGCAACCACGGTCAATTCGCTGGAGCACACCGATAAGGGGTGGCGTCTCGGTCTTGACGATGGGCGTCGGCCGGAGCACGCCGTGGTGATTCTGGCCAACGGGCACCAGCTTGCCGACTGGCCGCAAACCCAAAACGTGCCGGTGTATGCTGTGAGCGGCCAGGTCAGCCACGTTCCGACCGGGGAAGAACTGGGCGCGCTGCGTCAGGTGCTGTGCTACGACGGCTATCTCACCCCGGTCAGCCCGACGCACCAGCGCCATTGCATCGGCGCCAGCTACCATCGCGGCGATACACGTACCGACTATCGGGACGACGACCAGCGGCAAAACCGGCAGCGGCTGATCGATTGCCTGCCCGATAGCCAGTGGCCGCAGAGTGTCGATATCAGCGACGCCCAGGCGCGCAGCGGTGTGCGGTGCGCCATCCGCGATCACCTGCCGCTGGTTGGCGCGGCGCCGGATTATGCACGCACGTTGATCAACTACCAGGATTTGCCGCAGCAATTGGCCGATGGCACGGACATTCCCCGGCGCCGGTGCATGACGGGCTGTTCATGATCGGCGCGCTGGGCTCCCGCGGGTTGTGCTCCGCGCCGCTGGCGGCGGAGCTGCTGGCGTCGCAGATCGTTGGCGAGCCGCTGCCGCTGGATAAAGACACGCTGGCGGCATTGCATCCGCATCGTTTTTGGGTGCGAAAATTGCTGAAAGGCAAAAATCCGCACGCTCGATAGCATCAATCGCCAGCACAGTAAGCAGGCTGTCGTCGCCCTGACGGGACAGACAGCCTGCGCCTGATCACTGAAGCTATCAGCCCCGCCCTAGAACCCCAGCCGATAAATAATCACTGACAAAACTTATTCCCATACACAGTATACGTATTTTGGATAATTTTTGACATTTTATGTGATTTTTCATCCTATTATCTAAAAAAACCGGTTTCTTTTGCTGAGTAATGTCAGATTTACGAACGTTTTTGACGATCGATAACACAGTATCAATATTCAAAAGGTATCAAAAATTATTGATTGAATGATTTTCTCGATCAAAATCATCAAGATACCTATACCCATGCCGATAACGGCTAATGAATCACGAGCAGTTAGCGGCTTACCCGGCGCCGACACATCACGATTCAGCACGCGCTTTACACCATGGTCTATACCCCGAAAGTGCGGATTGCAGGACAAACTCTGGCGTTTTCATCACCGCAACGCCCTGAACCGAAGGATCAGGGCGCGTGACGAACCTTATGACACAGCGACACGGCCCCCACCTGGACTGAGTCAAATATGCGACCAGGCAAAGCCGCTGCCCAGCCAGCAGCGTGTCGTGTGTCGTGTCGCGGCCCTAAAGAATAAGCCCATGGCAGGGCAAAACGATCCGTCGGTGCGCCTGCAGCCTGACTATCACAGAAATAAAACGGAGAGGTTATGAATATTACGCAACGCCTGCTATTAACGTTTTCGCTGTTATCTCTGGCGCTCATTGCACTGGTGATGATTACACTGTCGCTCTTATCCGGTTTCCAGTCTCGCGCCGAATATGTGCAGGATAATGCTGTAGGCAGTATCAAGGATCTGAACACCGTCGTTGATAAAAGTAACACCCTGGTGCTTCTGCTCTATCGCTACCAAACCACGCCGGACGACAGTAAGTTGCCCGATATTGAGCAACGCATAAACCAAACTATCGAGGATATTAAATCGCTCAATAGCGACTATATGAAGAACAGTATCTCTAGCGAGGAGGATAAAAACCTGACTTTAGTGGCCATAGACAATGTCAAAAACTTGCAGTCGACATTGCCCGCTTTTCTGGCTGCCGCTAAAGCCAATCAGGATGAGATCTCGCTCAATATGCTGCAAGGCACCGGCGGTGTAGGTGAGGCCGTGCGTAACATGCTCAGCACCTACCGCAAGCAGTTCGATTTGAATGTCAAAATCGGCGATGACCTGAGCCAGACCAATACACGGATCTACCACCAGAGCTGGATTAGCCTGTTAAGCGGTGCGCTATTAGCCATACTACTGACCAGCATCCTGGCGGTAAGAACGATCCTGGGTATTCGAAAAAGTCTGAGCAACATGAGCCACGTCATGGAGAGCGCCAGTACAACCCTGGATCTGACGCTCAAAGCGAACGACCAGCGCAAGGATGAGATCGGTATCACTGCCCAGGCGTTTAACTCACTGATGCAGCGTGTCGCCACTACCCTGGCCTCCGTCAGCGCCTCTGCACAATCGGTTAGCAGCGCAGCAACGCAAATCGCCGCCGGTAATGAAGACTTGTCTTCCCGTACTGAGCAACAGGCCGCATCGCTGGAAGAAACCGCCGCCAGCATGACGGAAATCAGCGAAACGGTACGCCAGAATGCGGAGAACACCCAGCAAGCCAGTATATTGGCAGGCAATGCCAGCCAGATATCGGTCAGTAGCGCCGACTCGGTTACGACGATGCTGGATACCATGGATAAGATCCGTACCAGCGGCAGTAAAATCACCGACATTATCGCGCTGATTGAAGGCATCGCGTTTCAAACCAATATCCTGGCATTGAACGCCGCCGTCGAAGCCGCACGCGCAGGGGAACAAGGGCGTGGGTTCGCCGTCGTCGCCGGGGAAGTTCGCACGCTGGCGCAGCGCTCCTCCACGGCCGCGCGTGAAATCAAAGATTTGATCGATACCTCCAATGCGTTGATCCTGACCGGCGCCGAACAGGCTGGCGATGTCGGCAAAAAGATGTCGGCCATGAAAGATGCGATTCAACAAGTCTCTGACCTGATGAGTGAAATCTCCGCCGCGACCGAAGAGCAAAGCAAGGGAATCAACCAGGTTCATCAGGCGGTTAATCAGATGGATGATGTGACTCAACAGAACGCCTCATTGGTAGAAGAAGCCTCTGCCGCATCGCAATCCTTGCAAGAACAGGCAACGGTATTAAACCAGTTGGTTGGGCAGTTTAGCGTCGGCCATCATGCCGCGCCTGAGTTAGCGGCGACCTCATCCACGCCGGTGCCGCGTCTTGTCTTGCCGACGAAAAATCGTGCGGTAACGCCTAATGGAACGAGTTGGGAAAGTTTCTAATCGCCTGACCATGCATCACACCAGAGCATGCTCTGGTGTGATCTGTCGCTATCCGGGCGAATGGCCGGCCGCAGCAAAAGGGAAAGAACACGATGAACCACGATACCGAGAAGAGGGAGAACCTGAACAACCATTCGCGACTGATCGACGAATTTGAGCAAATCACCGCCTTACTGGCACAACTGCTCAACAGCGATTACCGTTCATTCGAGCTTTATCTCAACAATTGTCGCCATTTACGCTTACGGCAACAGGCCATCAGAAAAATACTCGATAAACCGGCATTTGAGCGCTACCTGCAACAGCATGACGCCGCGCTTTATTACAATATCAACAGCATTAGTATTGCATTACGCCTGTTCGAAAACCTGCTGAACAATATTCGCACCCTGTCTAAAGAGGAACATTTCAGCTAGATTGCGCCCGCCGCAGGGGCGGGACACTCCCCCCAAAACCAGAAGGCGCTCGAACGGATGATTAGCATTGCACCTGCTGGTACAGCGTTTCCCACATCTGGGCAATCAGCACCTGATCCGGCGGCGACAATTCACCGTTCTGAATGGCTTTATCCAGGCTACTTTGTACCCGGGCATTCAGCGCCTGGGCCGTTTGCTCGCCGACAGCCTCGGCGTCGGCCACCGCCAACGTCAGATGGCCGCGCAGATAACCGCTGGCAAACAATTCATCATCGCTGGCGTGATCCACCATGTTGTCTATCAGCGTCAGAATGCGCGCTTCAAATTCTGCGATCATCACATATCCTCACTATCGAACGTCCGGCGCCTCAGCAGAGATCGGCCGGGTAGGGAAAGTCGTCCGGCGTCAAGGGTGGCGTCTGATACCCCACCCGTAGCGCCTCAATAAACCGCGCCGGGCGAGTCGGAACGCCCTGCGCCAGATAAATCATCACCTGCGCGTGTACCCGCCGCTGGAATGCAATGCGATCCGGGGTGGTGTCGCCGTTGAGATTGTCGCAGCTGACATTGAAGGGAAAGCCTGCCGCCACGCAAAACATCCACTCCAGCGCCTGCGGCTTGATTTCTACCGACTCGAACTGGCTCTGCGTCACCGCATCGCGCCCGTCCGGGCAATACCAGTACCCGAAATCCACCAGTTTGCGCCGCTCCGCCCCTGCGATGCACCAGTGGGAAATTTCATGCATCGCGCTGGCGTAAAAACCATGGGCGAACAGAATGCGGTGATAGGGTGACTGCTCATCGGCGGGAAGATAGATCGGTTCGTCGTCACCTTTGACCAGCCGGGTATGGTAGTCGTCGCTAAAGCACTGATTAAAAATAGCAATCAGCTGTTCATAATGGTGTGTATCGCGCATCGCATTCGGCCTGGTCATGAGAACAGATACCCGACCCAACGGGCGATATCGTCGCCGTGATTATCGTGGATCAGTTTGACGCTCATCAGCGCAGACATGATCACCAGCATAGGACGAATCAGCTTCTGGCCTTTGGTCAGCACCATTCGGGCCCCCAACCGAGCACCGATAATCTGCCCGACCAGCATCACCAGCCCGATACTCCATATCACCTGGCCACCTAGTACAAAAAACAACAGGCTGCCGAAGTTAGACGTAAAGTTGAGCACCTTGGCATGCGCCGTCGCCTTCGCCAGATTGAACCCCAGCAGGGTGACATAGGCCAGCGCGTAAAAAGACCCCGCGCCCGGACCAAAAAAGCCATCGTAAAAACCGACGCAGCAGCCCCCAGCAAGGAAAAGGTAAAGGTCGACAAGCGGGCATGGCGATCTTCATCCCCGACTTTGGGCATCAGCAGAAAATAAAGCCCGATACCGATAACCAGCACCGGCAATAACTTACGCAAAAAATCAGCGTGAATCTGCTGGATGAGCCAGGCGCCGAACATGGCGCCGATCAACGTCATCGGTACCGCCAGCGTCAGCAGCTTCATGTCCACCGCCTTGCGACGGATAAAATACAAACTGGCGGAAAATGACCCACCCACCGCCTGCAACTTATTGGTGGCCAGCACCTGCGCGGGGGAGAGCCCCGCGGTCAGCAACGCCGGGATCGCCAGCAGACCGCCGCCGCCCGCGATAGAATCGATGAAACCGGCCACAACGCTCACGACAAACAGAATGCCCAACATATTGGGCTCAACAGCAAACCATTCCATAACTTATTCCGGAGCAAAATGCCTGTCGAGCAGCGCTTGACAGGAAGGGGGTAACGGAGGAGGCGTGGTTTTTCCCGGCGCTTCAGCGCCCGGCTGGTGCGGCTTGAACCAGCTTTCCAGCTCGGCGCCGCAGCCGTCGCCCGCCGGCGGCGTATCCTGTTCCTGGCATTCCAGGCTGTCCGCCGGGCAGCGCAGCCGCACATGCATATGCGCGCGATGGGCGAACCATGGACGCACCTTATGTAGCCAGTTACGATCAGCGCCCGCATCCAGACACAGCTGTTTTTTGATGGCCGGGTTAACGAAAATGCGGGTCACATCGCGATCCTGCGCCGCGGTTTTCACCAGCGCCATCACATCCGGGCTCCACAACGTCGGATTGACGCGCCGGCCATCGGCCATGACCAGGTCGAGCGGTTGCGGCTGCAGCAATTGCTGCTGGCTCCAGCGTTGGCGCGGCAGTTGCAGCCAGATATCCACGTCCAATCCCGATTGATGGCTGGCATGCCCGCTGCTGAAACGACCACCGGCGGGCATGCCCATATCCCCGATCAGTACCGTCCCGCCGGTAGCGCGATGTACCTGGCTACTGAGCCGATTAATAAATGCCAGCAGATCCGGGTGCCCAAAATAACGACGCTGATCGACGCGCATAACCTGATAATCGCCGGCCTGCAACGGCAGCGGCCGCGCCCCGACAATGCAGCCATTGGCAAATGCGCCAATAGACTGTGGAGATCCCGCCACCGGCTGGGTTATCGCCTGCCAAGGGGTTTTCGCCAATGCGACGCTGCTCAACAGCAGCGCCGCCATCCCAATCCAACGCATATTCATCGTGTTATTACCAGCGCGGCACCTTGCAATCCACTTCGCCACACTGCGCTCTCTGACGCAGTACATGATCCATCAGCACAATCGCCATCATGGCTTCGGCAATCGGCACCGCCCGGATCCCGACACAGGGATCGTGGCGACCACGGGTGATCATTTCCGTCGGCTGTCCGTCACGGGTAATGGTACGCCCCGGCACGGTAATGCTGGAGGTCGGTTTCAGCGCCAGATGCGCTGTGATGGTCTGGCCGCTGCTGATGCCGCCCAGAATGCCGCCCGCGTGGTTGCTCACAAAACCGTCCGGCGTGATTTCGTCACGGTTCTCGCTGCCGCGCTTACCCACTACGGCGAACCCATCGCCAATTTCCACGCCTTTTACCGCATTGATACTCATCAACGCATGCGCCAGATCGGCATCCAGACGATCAAACACCGGTTCGCCGAGCCCTGCCGGCACCGATTCGGCCACCACAGTCACTTTCGCACCGATGGAGTCGCCCTCTTTCTTCAGTGCGCGCATCAGTTCATCCAGCGCTTCCAGCTTGTCCGGATCCGGGCTGAAAAAAGGATTCTGCTCTACCGCATTCCAGTCCTTCAATGCGCAGACCACGTCGCCCATCTGGGCCAGATAGCCGCGGATGTTGATCCCAAAGCGCTGTTGCAGATACTTTTTGGCGATCGCCCCCGCCGCCACACGCATCGCCGTTTCACGGGCAGAAGAACGGCCCCCGCCCCGATAATCACGGATACCGTATTTCTGTTCGTAGGTGTAATCCGCATGCCCTGGACGGAACAGATCCCTGATGGCGCTGTAATCCTGCGAGCGCTGATCGGTATTTTCAATCAATAAACCGATGCTGGTGCCCGTGGTTACGCCCTCAAACACGCCGGACAGAATTTTTACCTGATCCGGTTCGCGGCGCTGGGTGGTGTAACGGGACGTTCCCGGACGGCGACGATCCAGATCGTGCTGCAAGTCGGCCTCGGTCAGCGCGATCCCCGGCGGTACGCCGTCCACCACGCAGCCAAGGGCGATGCCATGGGACTCACCAAAAGTGGTGACGCGGAAAAACTGACCAATACTGTTTCCTGCCATCACGGCTCCTTAGCATTAGAACAAGATAAAAAAGATGCAGGCGTCGTTATGCCTGTATCGTTGAGTTAATCCCGGTAACGGCTAAAATGAGATTTACAATCAATAAGTTGCTCGCGCGTTAACATAAAGACGCCGTCGCCGCCGTTATCAAATTCAAGCCAGGTGACAGGAATGTCGGGATATTGATCCATCATGTGAACCATGCTGTTGCCTACTTCACAAATCAGTACACCGTCGTCGCGCAGGTAATCCGGCGCGCAGGCCAGAATGCGGCGTACCAGATCCAACCCGTCATCACCGGCCGCCAGACCCAGTTCAGGTTCATGGCGATACTCCTGCGGTAAATCGAACATGTCCTCTTCATCGACATACGGCGGGTTGGTCACAATCAGATCGTATTTGATGGCGGGAAGCGAGCGGAATAGATCGGAACAGATTGGCGTAACGCTATGTTCCACACCATGTTGCTGGATGTTCTGTTCCGTCACCGCCAGCGCTTCCGGGGAAATATCCACCGCGTCCACTTCCGCTTCCGGGAAGGCATGGGCGCACGCGATGGCGATACACCCGCTGCCGGTGCACAAATCCAGAATATGCTGGGGTTGATGCGGCAGCAGCGAGTCGAAACGGTTGTCGATCAACTCGCCAATCGGCGAACGCGGCACCAATACCCGTTCGTCCACATAAAATTCCAGCCCGCAGAACCAGGCTTTGTTGGTGAGGTAGGCAACCGGGATTCGCTCGTTCACCCGACGGACAATCCGTTCAACAATGCGCTGACGTTCACTGAGCGTCAGACGGGAACGGTACATCTGCTCCGGAATATCGAGTGGCAGAAACAGCGTCGGCAACACCAGTTGCAGCGCCTCATCCCACGGATTGTCCGTACCATGGCCGTAATACAGGCCAGCGGCATTGAAACGACTCACCGCCCAACGCAGCATATCCTGAAGGGTATGCAGGTCGTTAACCGCTTCATCGACGAAAATCTTGTCCAAACTTGTTCTCCACAGACTGCTGTCAATCTCGCTGTTTTTCGGCCGCAATCATCAATATTTCGCAGCGCTGGCGCAGGATGCCACCATGATAAGCCACGTAGTGTGCCATGAAGCCGACAACAAATCAGCACCTATCACTACGGGCTGGCAGACGATAACCCAGACACGGTTTTGTTTAGTGAGAGACATAAGAACAGGTAAACTGACAAGACAGTGATGACAGAGTAAGGCACCGATGAAAAAGAAGTTCATGCTTAATGAGGAGGATCAGACGCTGTTTCGCACCTCCGTCGCGGGGGCGTCCCGCCTGCGTCAGGATACCTACCGCCACCAGCCCGCCCGCCCCAAAACCGGCGTGTTGCCGCCGCGCCGCGCCATTCAGGAACAGGTGGATGCCAGTTTCTATTTTTCTGATGAATTTCAGCCACAGCTGGAACATGAAGGGCCGATGCGCTATGTCCGTCCGGGCGCCAGCCACTATGAATTGAAAAAATTGCGTCGGGGCGATTATTCGCCGGAACTGTTTTTGGATCTGCACGGGTTGACGCAACAGGAGGCCAAGCAGGAATTGGGCGCTTTACTGGCGGCCTGCCGTCGCGAGCACGTCTATTGCGCCTGCGTCATGCACGGCCACGGTAAGCACATTCTGAAAAAGCAGACCCCGCTCTGGCTGGCGCAGCACCCCGATGTACTGGCATTTCACCAGGCGCCGAAAGAATTCGGCGGCGATGCCGCATTGCTGATTCTGGTGGTGCAGGACATCCCCGAACACATCTGAGGCCTCCGGCAGATGCGCCGACGGCCTGCGTCACTCAACGACGACGCTCAGGAACGGGTTTTGGCCACCAGATGCGAAGGGCTGACATGCCACTGGCAAACACCCTCACTCGTGGCGTCGTCCAGTTGAATACAGGCGATGGCGGAAGTCGCAAACATGGGGGCGTTCTCCCCCGGGCATAGCGCCGCCACCAGATACCCTACCAGCGGCAGATGAGAAATGATAAGTACGGTTCCAGCGCCTTCTTTCGCCAACGCCAGCAGGTAGTCGCCGACCAGCTCCGCATTGCCGCCCGGCGTCAACTCCGGCAACGATTCGTTTTCCGGCGGCAGCGGCAAACTTTCAGCCACCACCTGCAACGTTTGCAGGGCCCGAACATAAGGACTAACCAGAACCCGATCGACATCAATCGCCTGATCGTTCAACCAGGCAGCCATCTGACGCGACTCATCACAACCACGCAGACTAAGGGGACGAAGCGCATCGCTGGCAGCGTCCGGTACAGCATCACCGTGACGCATGATCAATACTTGCATATTACACCGCTATTTGATTGAAAAGGTTATAAAAACCTTATGGATATATCCAGAATCCGCCCGGCAGTCGCGTCATTGCACTCTCATCAGGCAGCCCCCTACTCATATCCGCGCAGGGATTATCGTCGGAACCTCGTTATCCTTTACGCCCGCATACATTTTACGGCTACAGTTCAAAAATTCGCCTGACTTTTGTTGGTGTTTTAACCAGCACAAGGCCGCATTTTTTACCCGAATTGCCAGGGAGGCGCAACCGCTCCCACCCCCTGTCAGTACAGGCAAGCGCATCACTGTCTTTTCGCTGAAGGGTAAACCCAAATCTTTTCAGCATATTACCCCTGTTAAGCATAAGGAGAAATAATCCATACCTGACAATAATGTGCTGTTTTCGCATTTTAAAAACACACAATTCGAAACATCAAGTTAACAACATGAAGAAAAACAGTCATAAAATTCAAAAAACCATACAATACGAGATAAACTGATACCGGTTTCTTTTAATAATACAGCTCATTTTTTTTAATAACGCCCGCGTTTTAAAACTGGCGAAAAAATAATAACGGGCTATATTAATTAATAGGAATTAACCATATAGCAACATCACATTAATATATATTTATTAATTATGCCCAACATCCAGGGAAATGATTGACGGGCGATAAAAAACAGGATGTTACAAGCCTTTCCCTCGTTTGATTTAAAAAATAAAAACCGCGCTAAAGCAAAACATGCCGCAACGAATTAAAAAACGCGCTCACGCCCTATTTCCCCGTTCTATTTATCTCCAATAGCGCAATTTTCGACAAAGCATCGACTATCCTGATATTCCGGCGATCACCGGGGGTTATTTACCGAGCCTGATTCGATCCAGCCGTCAAAAATCCCCTTCAGGCTATTCGCCATTTTCTTGCAACAGCGCCTCACAAGGGCGGAAACGCTCACCGTACTGCTCACGCAGAATACGCAAAGACGCGGCGACAGTATCCATACCCAATTGCCGCATATAGTGGAAAGGCCCCCCGAGGAACGGTGGAAAACCGATACCAAACACGGCGCCGATATCTCCATCCCGCTCACTGCGGATTATGGACTCCGCCAGGCAATACGCGGCTTCATTCAACATCATCATCACGCATCGCTGAGCGATAAGCTCCGGGGCCAAATGCGGTTTAGGCGTCACACCCAATAACGTATAAACGTGATCATCCACCTCTTTTTCCGCACGACGCCAACCGATACCGCGCTGCGCGTAACGATAAAAGCCACGGTGATTCTTCCTGCCACGCCGGTTATCCCGCAGCATCGCCTCCAGCACCGGCGATACGCCAAACCGCTCGCCCAACGCCTGATACAACACCGGTGCAATCTTCATCGCCACATCGAGCCCGACTTCATCCAACAGCGCGAATGGGCCGACGGGAAAACCAAACTTCACCAATGCCCGATCGATGCTATCCACCGGCTCGCCTTCCAGCAGGCAGCGAGCCGCTTCATTCAGGTACGGCGTCAGAATACGGTTCACATAAAAACCGGCGCCATCGGCAACCACTATCGCGGTTTTCCCTTGACGTTTCGCCAGTTCCACCACCGTTGCCACTACGTCGGGATGAGTCCCCGCATGAGGGATCACCTCGACCAGCGGCATTTTCTCTACCGGACTGAAATAGTGCAGCCCGACGATCCGCTCAGCTCGACGTGCCCCGTCGGCGATCTGATGGATAGGCAGCGACGACGTGTTGGTGGCAAAGATAGTATGTTCCGGTGTTATCGCCTCGATATCGGCCACAATTCGCCGTTTCAGCGCCAGATCTTCGAAAACCGCTTCAACCACGACATCTGCCTGTTCGAACCCCTGATAATCGATACCCCCGGATATCAGGCTCATACGCTGACGTTGCCCGGCGGGAGTGATGCGCCGACGTGCCGCCAGCTCGTCAAGCTGCCGCCAGCTATGGCGCAAAGCATGGATAACGCCTTGATGATCAATATCCTTGAGACGTACCGGTAAATGCCCTTGCAGCACAGTGATACCGGCAATCCCGCCCCCCATCAGGCCGCCACCCACAATGCCCACCCGGCGCAATGGGCCGACGTTACCGCCCTCCGGCGCGCTCTTCAGCGCCGACGATGCAAAAAACAACCGCCGCAACGCTTTCGAAACCGGCGACATCACCAACTGACCAAACGCCCGCGCTTCCGCGGCGTAGCCAGCCGTTTCCCCCTGTGTTAACCCGCAGATCACCACATCAATCACCTGCTCCGCCGCAGGATAGTGCCCCTGGGTTTTCGCCCGGGTCAGTTTCCGTATTCGATCGAACAACACGCGACGCACAAGCGGTAGCGACAAAAAACGCTGTCGCCCCTTTTGCCCGCAACCACGCGCTTTGCGTTTACCTAAGCGAATTTGTGCGATGGCGGCCTCAATGAGGATCGTTCGCGGCACAACGTCGTCCACCAGCCCCCACTTTTTTGCCTGTGCGGCGCGCAGCCGACGCCCGGTCAACATCAGATCCAGCGCCCGATCCGCACCAATCAGGCGTGGAAGCCGTTGCGTTCCGCCGGCGCCCGGCAACAGCCCCAACTGTACTTCAGGCAACCCCAGCACAGTCGCATCGTCAGGCGTACAGATTCGATAATCACACGCCAGCGCCAACTCCAACCCACCGCCCAGACAAGCGCCATGGATAGCCGCCACCACCGGAAACGATAAGCGGCTCAGACGGGAAAACGTGTCCTGCCCTTGTCGGGACAATGCCTGCGCTGCACTGGCATCCGGGCAGGCATCCAGCATGCCGATATCCGCACCGGCGATAAAACTGTCGGGTTTTCCAGAAATGATGATCATCCCGCGTGGCATGCCTTTTGCCGCCGCCTGCGCCAGAATCGTCTCGACGTGTTCGGCAAACGCCGATTTCAGGGTGTTAACCCTTTCGCCAATGACATCGATATGCACCACAGCGATATCATCCGGTAGCCAGCTCAGGGTGAATGCAGTGGTCATTGGCTTACTATCCGCCGCTCTTTGCTCTTCGCTCATTCCGTTACCTCCAGAACCATGGCGGCGCCCAGCCCGCCAGCGGCACAGGCGGTCACTAGCCCTAGCCCACCGCCGCGGCGACGCAGTTCACGCAGCGTCTGCGTAATCATTCGTGCTCCGGTGGCAGCGAACGGATGCCCATAGGCAAGAGAGCCGCCCTGCACATTAAAGCGTTCCATATCCACCTCCCCCAGCGGCGCGCTGAGCCCCAACCGGTCACGGGCGAATTCGCTACTGGCGAAGAGCTGGAGATTGGCCAATGTTTGGGCGGCAAATGCCTCATGCATATCGATCAACGTCAGATCGGAGAGCGTAATCCCCGCGCGCGTCAGCGCCAATGGCGTGGCATAGGCCGGCCCCGCCAGCATATCCTCATGAACGGGGATGGCGGTGAACGCATAGCTGCGCAGATAACCCAACGGGGTCAGTCCTAGCGCTCTGGCCCGAGATTCGCTCATCATCAATAGCGCGGCCGCCCCATCGGTCAGCGGTGAACTGTTACCGGCCGTGACGCTGCCATAGCGACGATCAAACGAAGGCCGCAGCCGGGCGTACTGAGCGGGCGCGCTGTCGTAACGTACCGTGTTGTCTTGCTCCAGTAGCTGGTTGAATGGCGGGATATACGCGGTCATCACCTCATCACGTAATGTTCCTTGCTTCCAGGCTTGAGCGGCCAGCGTATGCGAGCGATGGGCAAACGCATCCTGTGCTTCGCGGCTGATGCGGTAGCTTTTCGCCATTTGTTCGGCGGTATCCCCCATCCGTAACCCGGTGGAGTATTCGGCAATGGCCGGCGCTACCGGCAACAAATCCCGTGGCCGCAGACGCGCCAGCAACGCCAAGCGCCGCCATAGCGTTTTGGCCCGGCTCACGTCCAGCAAGGTTCGCGCCAACGCTTTGCTAACGCCGACCGGCAACACGGAGGACGAATCCGCGCCGCCGGCAATACCAACGTCGACGACGCCAGCCAGAATGCTTTCAGCCACATTGGCCACCGCCTGAAAACTGGTCGCACAAGCTCTCGACACGCTATAGGCATCCGTCCGCGCGCTCATTCCCGTACCGAGCACAATTTCACGCGCAATATTTGGCGCTTCAGGCATTTGAATCACCTGCCCAAAGACCAACAACTCGACGTGCTCTGGCGCTATACCACTGCGCACAAGCAGCTCAGCAACCACCATCCGACCAAGATCCAGCGCGGGGATACCATGATAAGCCGTTGCCTGACGGGCAAAGGGGGTGCGCAATCCACTGACAATCGCAATGCGATCGCCTTGTCGAGTGACCAACGGTACCCGTTGTTGCATATCCACTCCTGTTCTCAATGCGATATTCAGGCACTGTCTTGGCAATATACGTATGGCGGTTATCGCGTAATACGGCCTGGATAGAATTCATTGTTAACGCTGGGATTACAACGCGCAAACAAGTTGATAATAAACAGCGAGCTACACCACGCTTTTGCGGCGGTCACGAACCGGACGGAGAAAACAAAATGGCCGACATCTCTGTCGGCCATCGTGGACGGCAGCACAACGGCTGCGCAAGAAAATAGGTGTGCGGCGATTAGCGCAAACCCAGCTGGAAAATCAACGTTTCAGCCTGGCAACTGAACGTAAAATCGATATCCAACTGCACGCCGCCGGCGGTTTCAGCAAAACGGCTGTCGATCACACAGGGTTCCGACTCAACGGAACGCGCTTTTTCCGTCAGTTGTTGCAGTACCGATTCGGCTTCGGCGCGATCAGTAAAGACACGGCTGTAAGACGCGGTGCAATCCGTATTATCCATCACGGTACCGACATCCACACAACAACAGGCGGCCGTTTCTTCAGCGCTGCATTTATTCATCGCGTTTGTCATGGCAAAACTCCTCTCGGCGACAATGAACCGGTCTGGTTGAGATCCGGATCATAAAACAATAATCTCCCCGCCATATTACCCCCGGCCCGCGCTATATCACTAGCCCTTACTGCTCTCGGCCCGATTGCGTGAACAAAATCACCGTTTACCGAAGTTCCCCCGCCCGAAGTGTTGCTTTAATGTCAATCAATGCCAATTATTTGTTAAGTAAATGCAGGCAAAAACTCCCGACATCAAACATCTTGTTTTCAAAATGACAACACACATGATATCTGCCGCTGCTACTGGCGCACTGGTCTGATTTGTCGGCCCTGCTGCTCCCCCTACAATGCGCCTCCCCTGATGACAGGCGTAACAACATCCAATAATAAACATTCAGCGAGGTTTTGGTCATGGGCCAGAAAATCATGCTTAAAAAAACATCTCTTTCTGTTGCACTGGCACTGATGGCCACTAACGCCTTCGCTGCAGGTTTCCAGCTGAACGAATATTCCTCCTCCGGTTTGGGGCGCGCATTCTCCGGCGAAGGAGCCGTTGCGGACAACGCGACATCCGGCAGCCGCAACCCGGCGACCATGACGATGTTTGATCGTCCCGCCTTCTCCGGCGGCGCCACCTATATCAAACCGGATATCAATCTGCACGGCGCCAGTTCCAGTGGACGCGACGCCAGCGCCAACAACATCGCGCCACATGCCTGGGTGCCCAATCTGCATTTCATCATGCCGCTCAATGATAAGTGGGCAGTAGGGGCTTCCGCTGTTACCAATTTCGGCCTGGCCACCGAGTTCAGCGATAACTACACCGCAGGTTCCATCGGCGGCAAAACCGATCTCAAGACCACTAACCTGAACCTGAGCGCCGCCTATCGTCTGAATCAGCACTTCAGCTTCGGGCTGGGCATCGATGCCGTCTACGCCGATGCCAAGATCATTCGTAACGCAGGTGAAATCGGCCCGTTGCTGGGCGTGAGTTCTTCGTCAGAAATTTCTCGTCTGGAAGGCAACGAATGGGGTTATGGCTGGAATGCCGGCATCCTGTATGAGCTGGATAAAAACAACCGCTTCGGCCTGACATATCGTTCCAAAGTCAATATCGATTTCCACGGTAAATTCAGCAGCGACCTTTCCGCTCGTGCCGGCGGCACCTCCGGCGTCACCATTCCTGGTAATCTGACGCTCAACCTGCCGGAAATGTGGGAAGCGTCGGCCTGGCATCGCGTCGCACCGAAATGGGCGGTTCATTACAGCCTGGCATATACCAGTTGGAGTGAATTCCAGGAGTTGAGAGCAACCGGCAGCAACGGTCAACAATTATTCCGTAAAGAAGAAGGTTTTCACGACGCATATCGTATCGCGCTGGGCACCACCTATTTTTACAATGAGAATTGGACGTTCCGCACCGGTATCGCCTTTGACGACAGCCCGGTACCTTCCGACAAGCGCACCATTTCCATACCGGATCAAGATCGTCTCTGGCTGAGCGCAGGCACTACCTATGCGTTTAACAAAGATATGTCTGTCGATGTTGGCGTTTCCTATATGCGCGGGCAGAAAGTCACCATCAATGAAGCCGGCATCAGTTCGTCGTTGCCGTCGTATACCTTTACCTCTAAAGGGCGTGCCTGGCTATATGGCGTGAACTTCAACTACGCATTCTGATGATGCCCCCGGTTTTCGACGGGGCCAGGCATCCAGCGTCATAAACAGGCAGGGCGTGAGGAAGTTGTCTTCCTCACGCCCTGTTATTTTTCCGTGTCGCTGGCACGCCCAGAACTGCCGAACAGGCGTTACATCACTGGAACAATCTGATCCACCTGAATCTCATGTTCCGGAGCCTCTTCCAACTGGGATCTTAATTCCGACTCCGCTTTCACGTCCATATACCGCAGCTTCAACGTACTGCTGGTATAACGACGAATCTCATTGGTCAGCTCAACATTGCCGTTCAGCTTCTGTCCCCAGGAAGGAATGATTTCTTTCAGGCGCACCTGCCATTCCACCGAAGCCATCTTATCCTTGAAGGCAACCTGCATCAGCTCAATCATGATGGTTGCAGCGGTTGAAGCTCCGGGAGAAGCCCCCAGCAGCGCGGCAATCGTACCGTCCTGCGAGGCGACGACTTCAGTGCCCATCTTCAGCACGCCACCCTTCTGTTTGTCTTTTTTGATCACCTGCACGCGCTGCCCTGCCGTCGCCAGCCGCCAGTCTTCTTTTCTGGCATCCGGAAATAATTTTTCAGTTCGGCAAAGCGATCGTTTTCGCTCATCATCACCTGGCTAACGAGATATTTCACCAGATCGAAATTATCCAGCCCCACCCGCATCATGGGTAAAACATTTGCGGTGTTCACCGAAGAAAACAGATCCCACAACGAGCCATTCTTCAAAAATTTACTGGAGAAAGAAGCGAACGGACCGAACAATAAGGCTGGCTTGCCGCCCAGCATGCGTGAATCCAGATGCGGCACCGACATGGGTGGAGCGCCAACCGACGCCTTGCCATACACCTTAGCCTGATGGCGTTTCACCACGTCAGGGTTATCAGTCACCAGAAACTCACCGCCAACCGGGAAACCGCCATACTGGCTGGCCTCAGGAATACCGGATTTCTGCAGCAAGGGTAATGCAGCCCCGCCAGCGCCGATGAACACGAACCGCGCCCGAACAATACGCTCTTTGCCGCCATCGTTCAGATCGGCAGTCACCACGCTCCAGGTGCCGTCCTGATTGCGACGGATATCGCGAACATCATGTTCCTGCCACAGCGTGAAATGAGGGTTTTTCTGCATTCCGACGACCAGTTGACGGGTAACTTCACCAAAATCAACATCGGTGCCGATGGGCATGCGGGTCATGGCGACCTTCTGCCGGGTATCGCGCCCTTCCATCACCAATGGAATGCACTGTTTGATGCGTTCAGGGTTTTCGGAATACTCCATCCCCTGAAACAATGTGTTGTGCTGCAACGCTTTATAGCGGCGACGCAGGAAATTCACGTTTTCATCGCCCCACACAAAGCTCATGTGCGGCACGCTATGGATGAAGGTGGACGGATCGCCTATAACGTTATTCGCCACCTGATACGCCCAAAATTGCAGAGAAACTTCAAACGCTTCGCTGATATTCACTGCTTTACTGATATCAATCGAACCGTCGGCCTTCTCCGGAGTGTAATTCAGCTCCAGAAATGCCGCATGCCCAGTTCCCGCGTTATTCCAACCGTTGGAGCTTTCTTCCGCCACGCTGCCCAGACGCTCGATCATGCTGATGGACCAGCCAGGCTCCAAAGCCTGCAAATATGTCCCCAGCGTAGCACTCATGACACCACCGCCAATCAGCACGACATCCTTCGTGACATCCTCGTTCACTGATGCTGACTGCGCCGCCGTGGTGACCAATAGATTCTTCATGCTTTTACTTCCCACTTATGTCAATGATTATCCCTGCAGGTGAACACCGATGTTATCAGGTTGTTAACGACCTGACGAGATGGCGAGCAGACGCAATGAAGGGGCACTAAGTGCCCCCGCATATTTGGCAAAATGGGTTAATACCCGGTATTAACACTGAATATGTAGCGAAAAGCGAGTCTGGCTGCCCATCTCGAGCTGCTGAATCATCAGCATCGAAAACAAAGTACCACTATTGTGAGGACAACCACAAAAAAAATTTCAGATAATCACACAAACAAGATAACCAAATTGTAACTTGTCATAAACACCGCATAGACTGCTAGAAAATGCATTTTCGGCAATAAAAACCAAAGGCGCCACAAGGCGCCTTTGGTATGAAATCAGAGCAGGGTTTTTCGGTTATTTTGCTGAATCGATTTCATCCAAACTTCCCTCAATGGCTTTCGCATTGGGGTTAACCGTAGGTACAACTTTACCGCCATTAGCAAGGAAATCATGCCGCTGGAAATAAGCATCTCTGACAACGGAGTAAGGATCAGTCGAGTCACGCAGCAGACGATCAGAATCCAGCAATTGGGCCCGAGTTTCCAACCCCTCGACCATCCATTTGCCGGCCGACATCCAGAAAGTCAAATAGCCCAACGGCGGATAGAGTGTATCAACCACACCGCCGCCGTCTTCCCGCAATGTAAAGTTGCCGTAAGCCGGCAATACCACATATGGGCCATACCCAACCCCATAGTGCCCCAGCGTACTGCCAAATCGGTGAGGTTCATCCTTTGCCAGTTTGGGGTTAGCCATAGTTGCAACATCTATCAACCCCCCCATCCCCAACACTGTGTTCAGGAAAAAACGGTTCAGATGCACCATGGCTTTGTAGGGGTTTCCCTCAATAAAATAGTTCACCATCGTCGCCGGTTCCGCCAGGTTGCCAAAGAAGTTGCTCAACCCATTACGCGCCGGTCTTGGCACATAATCACGCCAGGCCACAGCAGCAGGGCGAACCAGATACGGATCCAATACATTATAGTTAAAGCTGAACATGGTACGGTTGAACCCTTCCAGCGGATCGGTTCGCTGCGCTGGAGCCGTATTTTTTGAACTGGCGCATCCTGTCAACAACACACCCGCCAACACCATGCTACCCAGACGGAAATTCATAACTGTTTCTCCCTGCAGAAATCTTATGCGCGCCGCAGGCATCGAACACACCGACGACTACGCCGCAAAATTACACTTTATTCTAATCGACTGCCGCCAATTTTTCCTTAACCGGCAATGGCATGCCAGAAAAAAACGGCAATGATATGTTCTTGATTGAGTTATCAATGTCCAAATGCTAACCGTTCAACGTTCTTCCCCATCGACAACGTCTCGGCGGCGCCCTTCTGGTGAATCGCCGATAAAAACTTGCGGGAAAGTGGTGCCAGAATGAGCAATCGCGCTATCAAGGACTTATGAGCGTGGGTAAATCAGGTATAATGCGCATCCGCAAGTCCCCGTAGTTAAATGGATATAACGAGCCCCTCCTAAGGGCTAGTTACAGGTTCGATTCCTGTCGGGGACGCCAGTCATTGGCATGACGACATCTGCCCCAAAACTGTTTCCATCTCATAAACCAGGCTAAATCATACACGTTGCCCAACAGCGCCCTGCACGCTGTCATGATTCTGTTGCTATGTGCATGTCTTATTGCGGCTTTTCTTCCATAGCACGGCATCAACCACCGTAATGGTTGATGCCGTTTACATTAGTCGTGGCGAACTTTATTTTTTTGTCCAACAAGTTGGATGATATTGAAGTAATCGCCAGCGCCAGCTTCCATGATGGGAATCATCATTTCCTGAGCAAGAGAACACGCCATAAAGTCATCCCACGCCTGCTGACATGAATCCATTTCTCGTAACATCGTGAGGGTTATACCCGCTTCTCTTTCCCATAGCGCTCGCCACCAACCACAGGAATAAAAATACCAGTCCGGCGACCAGAATGGCTTAACAACCTCGGGTAAATTGCCCGCTGAGTAATCCCCTATAAATCCGGGGACAGCCACTGCGATCAGCCCGCCTTGCTTCACAAAAGGCAGAAGTGTCGACAGCATGATGTCGTTGCTGCCAAAGTATTGGTAAGCATCCACGCTGATGATCATGTCAAAATATTCATGAGGGTACGGGATCTCTTTCGTGGCATCGACCCGCAACGGGAAAATCTGAGAATCCAACCCCAGAGCTAAGAACCTCTCGGCATTCTCTGTGGGAGAAATCCACAAGTCGGCGGCAAATACGGTTACATCGTATTTTTCCGCAAGCAGAATAGACGAGATACCCTTACCGCATCCAAGATCCAGAATACGCATCCCGGAAGCAATGGGGAGTGTATTGGCCATTTCCTCCGTAAGACGCATGGCATTCGGCCCCATCATGGTGTCCAGAAGGATAGCTTTGTCATAATTTTCGGTAAATGGTGTGCTGCCAGATATATTCATTGCCTGCTCCTTAACGGTTATCCGATTGAGCGCGAACATGGTTCAGCCCAGTGGTATTAATGCGATAGGGTTGTCCATTGACGGACTTAATCAGCTTTTTAGTTCTGAGTTTTTTGAAAACGGAGAGCGTACAGTCGCTGAGCAACAGCCCTTCGCGGCTATAGCATTCAACAGAGGTGACGCGGCCAGATGCATCGCGTGTGTGTACGATACGGCCACCTTTAGCGAGAACGTGTAAGGTACGTTGTTCCTGACGGGATAAATTCATTCTGGGAAACCTGTTAATCATCATGAGCAAAAACAAGCCAACACCTGTAGGTGTTCGCGTAAGGTTTAAGCGCAGCGATAATCAGTCCGGCCGGTGATGGTCGGGAAGCTGATTATCAGATGATCACATTCTCCAGCATGAAAGCCTCGGTATGAGTTGAAAGGTATTTTCGGGCTGCATTATAGCACCGGAATTTTATATGGGAATAAAAAACACACCACCTGATTGCCGAACCGTTCATTACCCTTGCTCGATAGCGATGACGGCACACAGCTGTTTTAATCGGGCCGGTATAATAACAATGGATATTCCCCGCCATACATCAAATGACAGGAAGGCAGCCAGTCAGCGAATTCCGATAAGCCGACCACGATAAGTGACTCAGGTGAACAAACGCAGCCAACGCATCGACAACGCGCAGAATGACAGGGATAGACAATGAATATGCAACATAAGAGAACGTCATTATCACAAAAACCCGGGGGACTATATTAGCGGAAAAGGTATCGTCATCGACATCGCTGAACCTCCCCTTATTCAATATACGTGTTAGTTACACACACCATTCCATAACGAATTATATCGCGGGCATCCCCACAGTGGTTGGCTGAATATAACAGCGAAGCGCCACTCTATGCTTCAGGAAGGCACCACAGCAAAAACATGAAAGGGTGATCGGGTTATCGGGTATAAAGCCACAGGGATAAAACTATTACAGCGATGATGCAAACTACCTATTCATACCCAATGTGCCTTGATAAGACAGAACGGATATTCAATCGCCCTGATCCACAGCAACTGAATGTGGACAAATACATGCGGTTAATACCATAGCCCCCACTCATCCGCATGCAGATACGATTATTGGCAGAAAGCATGCATCACGCATTTATACCCTAAATAATTCGAACCTCAGGGGAACAGCAAGTAAGGGAATCCTGATGGGCTGACTACAGTCAGTGATTCGGGTGAGCGACAAATCTGTCGGGAACAGCTCTACACGTGGCGTATTACGGTCTCAAAGAAACGAGCCCCAGGGATGGACAGAGGAATAAAGCCAACGCACCAGCAACTTGACGCATAACAAGTATATCCCCACAAGACTGTTCAAGCGCCGGAGTCACTCGATGGAATAGCGCGTGAAGAGAATGCAACAGAGAAGAATAGAGAGTGCTTTAATTGCCCACCGTCTATTGTGGGGAGAGAGCCATCCTGAATCTTTCTATTTTCAGGAGATGAATACCGTTGGTGTCTTGCTCCAACGGTATTCATCATTTTTATTAAATCAAAAAATCATCCAGGATCTTACCGTTATCAAGCGCTTCTTTGATTGCTTTAGGAGTACGGCCCTGTCCTGTCCATGACTGTTCGATGCCATTTTCATCAGTGTATTTATATTTAGCCGGACGAGGAGTACGTTTGGGTTTTGCCGAAGCGGCTTTTACACCCTCCAGCAATTCAGCCGGGTCAATACCATCTTCAAGCAATTGAGCACGAATAGCTTCAAGTTTGGCCTGACGTTCTGCGTGGTGTTTCTGAGAGCTGGCTTCTTCTTCACGACGTTCTTCAACAATAGTGGTCAGTTTTTCCAGCATCTCCTCAAGAGTTTCCAGGTCGATTTCACGAGCCTGAGCGCGCAGTGTACGAATGTTATTTAATATTTTAAGAGCATCGGTCATTGTTAGTCATCCTGATGGTTGGAATTACTGCCAGCATACACAAATAACGGCAACAATACGAGATATTGCACATGGGCATGCACAATTTTTATAAAATAAAAATCGTTTTTTCAATACGGCAGTCGTAACTTAAAAAAGACTAACACGCGCGTTGGTGCTTTTTACTTTAAATTTATTTCCGTCTTAACTATTTCTTATCTTTGTTAATCGACTATTACATAGAATAAAAAGTAACGATAAAAATAAAAACAAGTTATCGTCGTCAGTTTCCTGCTGATTGAGGTAAGACAGCACAATGGTTTTATCCAATTATCGACGATGAAAATGAATACAAAACTACAACGACCAACGTGACGAACCCGCAGGCAACACACACAACGGGCATATTAAGTATGCTGAAAGAGTTCATAAGCCTGGTTTAACGAAACGGCTCCCCCCGCCCCCATGCGATTTACAGCCACTCGTCACCACCGCATTCTTCAATATCCCCGCCATACGTCAAATTGCAGGTGCGTTGGCGGCCTTCACTCACCCCGGCTACTGACCTGAATACGCTTCTGAGGATGAAATGAGAGATACCCTGCCTCTCACCGGAGGCCAGCCGTAGCGGGTTAAATTCGTTCCCAATGAATTTGTCACTCGGTTGCCGTCTTCCTGAAACTCGAATTATTTAGGGTAGAGATAGACTCACTATTTCCGCCCGAATATATACGTCCCGATGACCATTGCGTCGCGCCTTTCCAACAAACGACTCAGCGCCACATCCCACTCCTGACAACGCCAGACAGTTCTCCCTCGCCCAGAAAAAATGCCTTTATTAATGGATGTCATTAATTATAGACTAATCACTCCATAATCATAAATACCGACGAGCCATGTATGAAAAAGAGCGTAGGGAGACCCAGGGAGTTTGACCCGCAGGATTTTCTGGATACCGCGCTGAGCTGTTTCTGGCGCAACGGCTACCAGGCCACATCGCTTTCCGATCTGATGCGGGCCTCAGGGCTCGCCAGCGCCAGCATTTACCAACTGTATCCAGATAAACACGCCATTTTTCTGGCCGCACTCCGACAATACATGGACACCGGCCTGGCTCGCCTCAGCCAACGGGCGGCAGACATGCCACCGGATGACGCCTTGCGCAAAACGCTCGATTTCTTCGCCCGGGTTTCCGCCGGGCCAGACGGTGAAAAAGGCTGTTTCTCCATCGCCGCCGCCAATGAAATGTTGCCGGGCGACGAAGAGGTCAGAAATCAGATTGAGTACATGTTTAACGGGATCATCGTTCGGCTTACCCATATTCTGCGCCAGGGGCAGCAAACGGGCGTGTTTCGTACCGATTATGAGCCCGAAGTCATGGCGGAAAGCATTTTCATGATGCTGGAAGGCATGCGGGTTTACGGCAAAATTCAGCCAGATATCGCCACGCTCAGAAAAGCCAATGATTTTATCCTGCACTCGGTGATCGCGACGGCGGATGAACGCCACCACAGCCAGGGCCGGAGGTAACGATGTTTACACCGGGAATGATCGTCCGCCGCCGCAAACGGCGCCGAACCATGGTGGTCATTAACGTGGAAGGAGAAGCCATCACCTGCGGCTGGATCGCACACGGGCGTTTCTACAAGCGAAGATTCTCGGCCGATACGCTGGAGGTGCGATCATCCTACAGCGAACTCTGGCCGCTGATGTAATCGCTGCCGGGGCGCAGCGCCTCCCACCGGGCATAGCGGAAGAGCGTCGACCTGATTTGAGCAGGGTGCCGAGCTGGTCTAAAGTTTGAGAGGACGAAACCGATACCGAACCATGCCGACAGTCATTTCTTGTCGACATAATACAGACGGCGTTCCGCACCACACCGCAGGAGCCGTCTGGTATCGACGGAGCGGAAAACACCCCTCTCCTCGTCGATATAACCCTGGCAAAGACATAGGATGGCCAAGATGGATGTTTCACAACTTGAATCACTTTCCTCCAGCCTGAATAGTATGCAGCTCAGCAGCCAGGTCGGTACGGCTGTACTGAAAAAAGCCTTGGATACTCAAGAAGCTACAGCATCCAGTCTGATTCAGTCCATACCGCAGCTACCGGCCAATCCGGCCATAGGGCGCAACGTCAATACCACTGCGTAATTTCTTGCTTAACGCCGTTCCCACCAGCAGATAGCCGCTGCGCCTGTAGCGGCTATCTGTTTTTTCTTATCCCATGCCGCATTCCCCGCTTCTGCGGGAACCACTCACGAATCGGTCGGTTTCCGCACCCGCACAAACGTGAAGCACTTCACGTTTTTGACCCTCAGGAACGCTTTAAAACCAAAAAGTTCCGCAATGAACACCTGGCGCGCCCCGCCGACCGGGCAATGTCGCATTCGCCGCCGTCATTCCTGAACAGCGGCAAAAATAACCTGATAAAATTCAACCGATAATAGACTCACATCCTATGATTTAATTATGGCAGCGATTAAAAAAATATAATTGGCCCTGCCCTTGCAATCTATTTCCTGCACAACCGTTATTTTATCTGATTTATTGATTATCTTATTGCCTGGAGGAAATAGTATGACTCGCAAACTGGCTATTTATGGTAAAGGCGGCATTGGAAAATCCACGACCACACAAAATACCGCGGCGGCACTGGCGTATTTCCACGGTAAAAAAGTGTTCATTCATGGTTGCGACCCTAAGGCCGACTCCACCCGGCTTATTTTAGGCGGAAAACCACAGGAAACATTAATGGACGTTCTGCGCGATCAAGGCGCGGAGAAAATTACCAATGAAATGGTCGTCAAAACCGGCGTGTTTAATATTCGCTGCGTCGAATCCGGTGGTCCGGAGCCGGGCGTCGGTTGCGCCGGTCGTGGTGTTATTACCGCCATCGATTTGATGGAAGATAATAAAGCCTATACCGACGATCTGGATTTTATTTTCTTTGATGTACTGGGCGACGTAGTATGCGGTGGATTCGCCATGCCGATTCGCGACGGCAAAGCGCAGGAAGTGTATATTGTCGCATCCGGTGAAATGATGGCGATTTATGCCGCCAATAATATCTGCAAAGGTTTGGTGAAATACGCTAAACAAAGCGGCGTCCGGCTGGGCGGTATTATTTGTAATAGCCGTAATGTAGACGGTGAGCGCGAATTCCTCGAAGAGTTCACCACCGCCATTGGTACCAAAATGCTCCACTTCGTCCCGCGCGATAACATTGTTCAGAAAGCGGAATTCAACAAGAAAACCGTGACGGAGTTCGACCCGGACGCCAATCAGGCGCAGGAATACCGCGAGCTCGGCCGCAAGATCATCGAAAATGAAGACCTGGTTATCCCCCAGCCGCTCTCGATGGATCAGCTGGAGAAAATGGTCGTGAAATACGGGCTGATGGATTAATCACCACGCCGAAACTCTCGACGCTGTTTTATTTTCCATTATCAATATGCCCCTTAATGGGAGGATAACTTATGCCTTACCATGAGTTTGAATGCAGTAAATGCATACCCGAACGCAAACAGCATGCAGTAGTCAAAGGGCCGGATGAGGATCTCACATCGGCATTGCCATTGGGATATTTAAATACCATTCCAGGCACTATATCCGAACGCGGTTGTGCTTATTGCGGCGCCAAGCATGTTATTGGCACACCGATGAAGGATGTTATTCACATTAGTCACGGCCCGGTCGGTTGCACCTATGACACCTGGCAAACCAAGCGTTATATCAGTGACAATGACAACTTTCAGCTAAAATATACTTTCGCCACCGACATGAAGGAAAAACATATTGTATTCGGCGCCGAAAAGGTGCTGAAAACCAATATTATCGAAGCCTTCGATGCTCACCCAGAAATTAAACGCATGACGATTTATCAAACCTGTGCGTCAGCATTAATCGGCGATGACATTGCCGCTATTGCCCAGGAAGTGATGGATGAAAGACCGGACGTAGATATTTTCGTCTGCAATTCGCCGGGGTTCGCCGGGCCCAGTCAGTCTGGTGGGCACCATAAAATCAATATCGCCTGGATTAATCAAAAAGTCGGTACGGTAGAACCGACGATTACCAGCGACTACGTCATCAACTATGTCGGCGAATATAATATTCAGGGCGATCAGGAAGTGATGGTGGATTATTTCAAACGCATGGGGATCCAGGTGTTGTCCACCTTTACCGGCAACGGCGCCTATGATGATCTGCGCGCCATGCACAAGGCCCACCTCAATGTGCTGGAGTGCGCCCGTTCCGCAGAGTACATCTGCAACGAACTGCGGGTGCGCTACGGCATCCCCCGCCTCGATATCGACGGCTTCGGCTTCGGCCCACTGTCCGATTCGCTGCGCAAGATCGGGCTGTTTTTCGGCATAGAGGATCGCGCCCAGGCCATCATCGACGAAGAAGTGGCGCGCTGGAAACCGGAGCTGGACTGGTACAAAGCGCGGTTACAGGGCAAGAAGGTCTGCCTGTGGCCGGGCGGCTCCAAGCTGTGGCACTGGGCCCACGTCATTCATGCGGAAATGGGGGTCGAGGTGGTGTCGGTCTACACCAAATTCGGCCACCAGGGGGATATGGAAAAAGGCATCGCCCGCTGCGAGGCCGGCGCGCTGGCCATCGACGACCCGAACGAACTGGAATCGCTGGAAGCGATGTACAAACTGAAACCGGACGTGATCTTTACCGGTAAACGCCCCGGCGAAGTGGCGAAGAAAATCCGCGTGCCTTATCTCAACGCTCACGCCTACCACAACGGCCCGTACAAGGGGTTCGAAGGCTGGGTGCGTTTCGCCCGCGACATCTACAACGCCATCTATTCGCCCATCCACCAGCTGGCGCAGTTGGATATCAGCCAGCAGACGATCCCGGTCGATCAGGGCTTCGCCACCGCCAGAATGCTGTCCGACGTCAGCCTCAGCGAGGAGACTCGCCATGACCCGACGTTGCGGGAATACACCGGCGGCTACGACAGCGTCAGCAAACTGCGCCAGCGCGAATACCCCGATTTCCCGCGCGATCCTAATCGTCGTCAGGAGGCGGTATGACCCAGCACCCCATGGCTCAGGAAGCCATATCGCAAGCACAGCAGGTTGAACTGATGGTGGACTACATCATGAAACACTGCCTGTGGCAGTTTCATTCCCGTAGTTGGGATCGGGAAAAGCAGAACGCCGGCGTACTGGGCAAAACCCAACAGCTGCTGTGCGACGAACCGGTGGAGCTCGCCACGCCCGCCGACCGCTGCTACTGGGTGGACGCCGTGGTGCTGGCCGAGGCGTATCGCGCACGCTTCGACTGGCTCGGCGCGATGAGCAAAGACGCGATCGCCACGCTGATGGCCGCGCTGCACCAACGGCTCGACCATCTCACCATTACCGGTTCGCTGAATGCCGAACTGACCGACCAGCGCTACTGACAGGAGGCCAGCCATGTCTTGTGAACTGAAAGCGAAAGACCGTACCGGGGTGATCAACCCCATTTTCACCTGCCAGCCCGCCGGCGCTCAATACGTCAGCATCGGCATCAAGGACTGCATCGGCATCGTCCACGGCGGCCAGGGCTGCGTCATGTTTGTCCGCCTGCTGATCTCCCAGCACCTGAAAGAGAGCTTCGAAATCGCCTCGTCCTCGGTGCATGAAGACGGCGCGGTGTTCGGCGCGCTCGACCGCGTGGAACAAGCGGTGGACGTGCTGCTGATGCGCTATCCCCACGTCAAGGTGATCCCCATCATCACCACCTGCTCGACCGAGGTCATCGGCGACGACGTCGACGGCGTGGTCAGAAAACTCAACGACGGCCTGCTGAAGCAAAAGTACGCCGGGCGCGAGGTGCACCTGATTCCGGTGCACACGCCCAGCTTCGTCGGCAGCATGATCAGCGGCTACGACGTGACGGTGCGCGACATCGTGAAATACTTCGCCCGCCAGAGCGCGCCCAACGGCAAACTCAACCTGATCACCGGCTGGGTCAACCCCGGCGACGTCACGGCGCTGAAGCACTTGCTGGCGGAAATGCAGATCGATGCCACCGTGCTGTTTGAAATCGAGGATTTCGACTCGCCGTTGATGCCATCCGGCAACACCGTCTCCCACGGCAACACCACCATCGACGATCTGACCGGCACCGCCAACGCCATGGCGACGCTGGCCCTGAACCGCTATGAAGGCGGCAAAGCCGCGCGCTATCTGGAGGAAACCTTTCAGATCCCGACCCTTATCGGCCCGACGCCTATCGGCATCCGCAATACCGATACGCTGTTGCAGAATCTGAAAACGCTGACCGGCAAACCGATCCCGCCGTCGCTGGTGCGCGAACGCGGCATCGCCATCGACGCGCTGACCGATCTGGTGCACATGTTTTTGGCCGACAAGAAAGTCGCCCTCTACGGCAATCCGGATCTGGTGATCGGGCTGGCGGAATTCTGCCTCGACCTGGAGATGAAGCCGGTTCTGCTGCTGCTGGGCGACGACAATGCCAGCTACGGCAACGACCCGCGCATCCAGGCGTTGCAGCAACAGGTGGAGTACAGCATGGAGATCGTCACCAACGCCGATCTGTGGGAACTGGAAAAACGCATCACCCAGGACAATCTCGAACTGGATTTGATTCTGGGGCACTCCAAAGGGCGCTTTACCGCCATCGATAACCAGATCCCGATGGTGCGGGTCGGCTTTCCCACTTACGACCGCGCCGGGCACTACCGTCATCCGGTGGTGGGCTATGCCGGCGCCATCTGGCTGGCAGAGCAGATGGCCAACGCGCTGTTCACCGATATGGAGTACAAGAAAAACAAGGAGTGGATCCTCAACGTGTGGTAAGCGCGGCCGAGCGCCTCTTCCCCCATATCCGAGCCCATTATCCTGTGCCGGGGTACGCCCCGGTGCTTTATCCTGCGGGGTCACACCATGTCTACACTCTTGTTTGAAACCGACGAACAGCGCTTCGCCCGCTGCCGTCAGCACGCCAGGGGCTATCACCGCCGGGCGCAACTGCTGGCCGGCCAGTCGCAGTCCGTCAGCCTGATTTTTAACGTCGCCGCCATCGCCGTCGAATGCTATCTGATAGCCCTGTGCGCCTTACACGGCGTCATGCCGCTCAACCACAACTACCGTAACCTGCTGGCCAGCGCCATGGAAAAAACCCGTATCGACAACGCATTGCAGCAATCCATCCTGTCGCTGGACGCCATCTTCGGCATCTGCGCCGTGGACGACTACCACCACGGTACGCCGGGCAGCGCCGATAAAGCGCGCATTCTGGCGATCTGCGACGACCTTGACGCGCTGATTGAACGCGACATCCAGCATCGGGAGACGCCGTCATGACGCCCCCCATCGACGCATTTACCGCCGGCCATCCGCACGGCGAGATGCGGCGCGACGAACGTGAAATCACCGATCACGCCGCAATCGCGGCGATCCTGGCGCAAGGCCGGGTGATGCACATCGCGCTGGCGGACGACAACACCCCGTTTCTGGTGCCGGTGTTCTACGTCTGGGACGGCCGCGCGCTCTATTTCCATTCGGCACGCAGCGGCAGCAAGATCGCCATCATGCGGAAAAACAGCCGTATCTGTTTCTCCGTTTCGCTGGATCACGGCGTGATTGAAGACGAACTGGCCTGCAACTTTGAAGCGCGGCATCGCACGGTGATCGGCCTGGGCAACGCCCATTTTATTGAAGACGACGCGGAAAAAATCGCCGTCCTCAATCGACTGGTGGCGAATTTCAGCGACAAAACC
>NZ_CM001857.1:3039943-3094572 GCF_000400505.1 Musicola paradisiaca NCPPB 2511
CCCAGGAGAACAGGAGAAGCGTTATGAAAATCGCGGTTTTTCTCGACGCGCAGGGCCGGACGGCGCCGCTTTGGCAACCCGGCGTCGTCGCCGTGTTCACGCGCGACGACCACGGCTGGCGGGCGTGCCAGTCGGTTCCTTTCGCCCTGTCGCCGCACATGCGTCTGGCGGAAATCCGTCGGCGTACCCAGGCCATGCTGTCCGCCCTGCCCGGCTGCCGCCATTTCGTGGCGCAGGACATCCACGGCGCGCTGCTGGCCTGGCTGGACGGTATGGGTGTGACCATGTGGCGATGCCGCGGCGAACCGTCCGGGTTTCTCGACCAGCTCGCCGAGCGGATCCCGGCGCCGAGCGCGCCGGTGACGCTGTTGCCGGAGGCGTTCATTCTGCCGACGGAACAGGAAGGCGTATTTCGTCTCGACCTGATCGCGGCGCTACGCTGCGGCGACGGCGCGCACACCTCCCGACGCCTGTTACAACCGTTCTTGCAGCAGCGGCCTTTTCAACGGCTGGAGGTGATCTGCGATCATGTACCGAAATGGTTCGACAACTTGTTGCCGGAATGGGGGATGAGCGCCCAGGTAGAAACCCGCGACGACCACACCCTGTACGTGGTGATCACACGGCAGGACGACAAACATGTTCGTTAATGTACCAACGACGACAACCCTGTTCGCCTGGGAACATTTGCGGTGACTCGCGCAAAATCCATTATTTTTAGGCGTTTATTATCAATAAGTTAAAATATCCCATACCGCTAATAAGCTGGCGTTGATCTTGCAACACTCAGGGAAAGGTCTCGTCCCGCAAACCGGGTTTTGCCCACCGTCCTTCGTTGCGTCGGCGTCAACGGTGACAGGGCGGTCGAGACGGGAAGACGATGCGCCCGTCGGGGCAGCGAACCCGCCCGACGCCGCCGACAGCGCCTGCGCCGTCACGACGGAATGCGGCCCGCTACCGTTCTGATCTGCGGCTGTCAGCCTTTTATACGTCAGTCTGGATATGCTGGGAGAAAAGCCATGCAACGTGATAAAAGACGCTTCACCGCCATGACCCGCCCATCGCTGATGGAACCGCTGTCATTCAGTTGCCGTCTTGGCGAATGCCGCTCCGAATTGTTGCCATTGCTGTCGGAAGTGAGCAAGGTGGTCAGCGCCGAAGGGTCGTTATCGAAGACGCTCAAACTGGTGCTGGAGCTGATGCAAAAACATCTACAGGTGATCCGCGCCATGATCACACTGTATGACGCCAGTTGCGATCAAATCTTCATCCACGAAAGCTACGGGCTCTCCCGGGAAGAAGCGGATAAAGGGGTTTATGCGCCCGGCGAAGGCATTACCGGCCGGGTGATCGAAACCCGGCAGCCGATCATCGTGCCGAATATCGCCGACGATCCGCTGTTCCTCAACCGCACCGGCAGTTGGAACCAACACCGCGACGGCCAGTTGTCTTTTATTTGCGTACCCATCATCCGCAGCCTGAAAGTCATGGGCACCATCGGTATCGAACGGTTGTACCACAACGAACAGCTGCGCTATCTGGACGTCGAAGTGCTGCGGGTCATCGCCGCCATCATCGCGCAGGCGGTCGAGCTGCATCTGCTGGAAAGAGCGCATCAGAAAATTCTGCTGGCGCAGGCCAGTTCACTGCGCCAGCAACGGGAGAAATTCAAACCGGCCAATATTATCGGCAACTCGCGCGCGATGCAGTCGGTCTACCAGTTAATCGACAAAGTGAGCCACGCCCGCACCACAGTGCTGATCCTGGGGGAAAGCGGCGTCGGCAAAGAGCGCGTCGCCACCGCCCTCCATCAGAACAGCCACTGCGCCAATGGCCCGTTCATCAAGTTCAACTGCGCCTCGCTGCCGGAAAGCGTGATTGAAAGCGAACTGTTCGGCCATGAGAAAGGCGCCTTCACCGGGGCGATTTCACGCCGCGCCGGGCGTTTCGAAGAAGCGGACGGCGGCACCCTCTTTCTCGACGAGGTGGGCGAACTGTCGCCGTCCGCCCAGTCCAAACTGCTGCGCGTGTTGCAGGAACGCAGCTTCGAGCGGGTCGGCAGCAACGAGACCATCCAGGTCAACGTGCGTATTTTGGCCGCCACCCACCGCGATCTGAGCGACATGGTGGAAAAGAGGCTGTTTCGCGAAGACCTTTTCTATCGGCTGAACGTGTTCCCCATTACCATTCCGCCGCTGCGGGAGCGCGGTAACGACATTCTGATTCTGGCCGACCACTTCAACGCCCATTTCGCCACAGAACAGGGGGTGGATATCCCCACCATCGCCACACCGGCCTTGAACCTGCTGTTGAGTTACGACTGGCCGGGCAACGTGCGGGAACTGGAAAACGTGATGGAGCGGGCAGTGCTGTTGGCGGATGAAGGCGTCATTCACAGCTACCATTTGCCGATCAACCTACAGCCCATCGTCGAACACATCACTCAACAGGATGGCCTGGAAGCCAGGCTGTCCCGCGTGGAGTACGACCTGATCGTCGAGGCGCTCTCAACCTATCAGGGCAACGTCTCCCGCACCGCCGCCCATCTGAACATGACGCGCCGGGCGTTGGGGCTGCGGTTGGCGAAATACCGGCTTGACTATAAAAACTATCGGGGCCGGGCATAACCATGGACAGTATCCCGACAGCCGGCCCCGGCGACGGCGACGGCGAGAACCGCTATCGCCGCTGACGCGCTGGCGCCGCAGTCTCTGTGCCAATGGCCCGGCAACTTGCGCGATCTGGAAAACCGTCTCGATGGTGTCAGAAGAGCGCCGCCCCGGTGATCGCTCTGCGGCTCCCAACCTGGCCGCCCCCTGGACAAGCTTTGACAGCCGCCGCCGAGCGGCCGAGAATCAGCACCGAGTCCCGTACCGGCGCAGCCAGCAATACGGATCTGCTGCGCGCCGGTTTCGTTCACCCGCAACCGGAAACGCCCATGAAAGTCATCTTTGATACTGACCCCGGCATCGACGACGCCATCGCACTGTTTTACTTAAGCCGTCTGCCGCAGCTTGAACTGTTGGGCATCACCACGGTGGTCGGCAACGCCGACGTGGATGCCACCACCCGCAACGCCCTGTTCCTGCGCCAACGCTTCGGCCTTGCCGCGCCGGTGATCCGCGGCGCGGCCCGCGCGCTGGACGGCGTAGCCCCCTCGTACCCGACCCGCATTCACGGCCACAACGGGCTGGGTGATATTCCGTTGCCGGATAGCGAGACGGCGGGGCTACGGCCCGGCTCCGCCAGCCAGTTCATCATCGATACACTGCGGGCACATCCGGGCGACGTCACCCTCATTGCCGTCGGATGCCTGACCAATCTGGCGCTGGCGCTGCGTCAGGCTCCCGACATCGCCGGGCTGGCCAAAGCCATCGTCATCATGGGCGGCGCATTCGGCTATCAGGGCCGGCACGGTAACGTGACGCCGGTGGCCGAGGCCAATATCCACGGCGATCCCCTCGCCGCCGATGACGTGTTCGCCGCCGACTGGCCCGTGGTCGTGGTCGGGCTGGACGTGACCTATGATGTGGTGCTGAGCGCGGACTACCTGGCGGCGCTGGCGCGGGACGCGGGGGAAAACGGCAAATTGATTCAGGACATTTCCGCGATGTATCTGCGCTTCTACCAGGAAACGCGCGGGATCGACGGCGTGGTGGGGCACGACCTGCTGCCGGTGGCCTACCTAGTCAGGCCGGAACTGTTCGCCACCCGCAGCGGGCCGTTGTGCGTAGTGCGGGAAGGCATCGCACGCGGGCAGACCATTCAGATGCCGGACACGCAGCGTCAGCCGCTGGCGCCGTGGCGCGATCGCCGTTCACAGCTGATCTGCACCGGTGTTGATGGCGACGCGGTGCTGGCGCACTACTGGGATTCGGTCACGGCCCGCTAACGTCCGCCCGGCGCACCGGGGCGGACGTCCCAGCCGCTAGTCGTTGCTGTGCAATGTGGTATTCACGCCACCCCATACCGACGTATCGGTGGGGAGCGCTTCCACTGCGCCGGTTTGGCTGTTGCGGCGGAACAGCAGATTATTGCGACCAGACAGATTACGGGCATACTCGACGCTACCGTCTTTCATCCGCACCTTGGTGCCCGCCGTCACGTACAGCCCGGCCTCCACGATACACGCATCGCCAAGCGAAATCCCGATGCCGGCATTGGCGCCGAGCAGCGATCCGCGCCCTATAGCATTGACCGACTTGCCGCCCCCGGACATCACCCCCATGATCGACGAGCCGGCGCCCACATCGCTCCCATCACCCACCGTAACGCCGGGCGTGATGCGCCCTTCCACCATGCAAGTCCCGAGCGTTCCGGCGTTGAAGTTGATAAATCCCTCATGCATCACAGTCGTCCCTTCCGCCAGATGCGCCCCCAACCGCACGCGGTCGCCATCCGCGACCCGGATCCCCTGAGGCACTACGTAATCCAGCATGCGCGGGAATTTGTCGACCGCAAACACCACCAGATGGTGGTAATCGGCCGCCACTCGTGATCGCAGTTGGCTGACCAGATGAGGCAACACCGGCCCGGCAGAAGTCCAGGCTACATTCACCAGGTGGGTAAATAGCCCTTCCAGATTGGCCTGATTCGGTTGTATCTGGCGCTGCGATAATAAATGAAGCCGCAAATATGCATCTTCCGTCGAGCTAACCGCACGGGTGATATCCGTCTGTATCTCAAATGCCTCATCCCGAATGAGCCCGTACTTCACCGCCAAACAGGAACGCCCTAATCCCGCTTCATCGGGGAAATAGGCCTCGATCGCCGCACCGGATTCGTTATCGATATAACGGTAGCCTGACGCCTGAAAAATTGTCTTACCCATCACAGATTCATCCCTTTGTTGATATTGACCTATTCTTAACCGCCCTCGCGTTCCAATCACAGAAGAAGAAACACCGGCCGACCACGGGTTAATCCCCATCATACGTCAAGGTATCGACGTATTAAGCGCTTTCTCCCACCTCAGCCACGCTGACAAACGCCCACAACAGAGTACGACGCTCCTCCTTATGGGTAACTGTGCGCAATAGCGATCGGCGCTAGTATCGAAAACGCAATGAGAACCTATCCCAGCGGGCGAACCCAGTGAGTCACCGTACGTGGGGATGTTGAGCCCTGCCAGGGCCCCAATGGCAAGTCAATATCCGGTTGGGACAGGTTCTACATATCGATGCACACAGCGGCCATTCTTTCCCTTGCTTTGACGAGATATCATGAAAAAACAGATTGAGATTACATCGTTCTATTACGGATTCCCGGTATTTCTGGCCTCAACCGTTGAACCGGAGTCGCAGACGCCGAATATCGCGCCGTTGTCATCATCATTGTCGCTGGGGGACAGGATTATTATCGGCGTCAATAAAATCAGTCAAACCAGCGCCAATCTTCTCGCAGGATCCGACGTGGTGATTAACGTGCCCGATTATCGCCTGTGGGAGGAAATCGAACAGATGGGGCGCCTGACCGGTACCCAAGCGGTGCCCGAATCCAAAGCAAAACAGGGGGTTCTGTACTGCGCCGACAAAACCGGCATAGTCGGCATGCATGTGGAGCCGTCGCATACCATCGCACCGCCGCGGGTGCGCGAATGCCCAATACAGGCAGAATGCAAAACGCGGGAGATCACCGATAAAGGCGCATTCATTCTGGCGGAGCTGGAAATACAGCACATTTGGGCCGAAGAAACGCTGTTGAATGAACAGGACAAACTGGACAGCCTGAAATGGCACCCGTTGATTTATAAATTCCGCGAATACGACACGACCGGCAAAGCGCTGGGATTTAATTGCAAATACGGGAAATAGCTTGACGAATCAATGGAAACCTCGCACACCGTCGGCCCAGATACCCCATGAATGAATACGCTTTAGACGGCGACCAAACCAGGGTGCGACATGCCTGTGGACATGCATCGGCAAGGGAAAAGAGAGGAAAAAGAACATCGGCAAAGATTGTTGAGGCAATAAACCCGTTACCACAATGACCGGCCGGCGGGTGGCGGCCATGCCGGCCACCCGTCCGCCATCCGATTATTTAGTCAGTTCGGCCACCATCCGGATATCACCGTTGTCATTGCCGGCCGCACTGATAATTTTATAGGACGAGCCCTGCTGGTGCGCCTGCGCGGCAATCTTGGCTTCCGCGCCGTCCAGCGTGCTGGAAGTCGCACTCAGGCTTTGTGCGAAGCTACCGAAAGAAACCAGGGACAGAATGGAAACAGCTGCAAAAAATTTGATGCTTTTCATGGTCGTATTCCTTAATCAATTTGTTTCTTAAGAAGCATGTTGCCTCGATGAGAAGAATGATAGGCCTGATATCCGGGGAGTAACAGCTGAACAATTTGCTTTTTGTTTTCAAAAAAATTGAATTAAATATCTCGAGCAGATACGCATAACGCGCAGCGAGGTATGCACGGTTGAACACCCGGCGCATAGGCGAGAACAGCGCCTTGCGTGGTATCTGTCGGCCAGACATGGGGCAATCCTGAGCGGAGAACAACGTCAAGCCTGACGTACATCCAACCCAGAGGGGATCCAACAGCGCGTTTTGATGCCGGGCGGCACGCCGGCGTCAGGAAAGGTGAAGCGGCAGCCTGTGCGGCTGCGCTAACGTCAAACGGTTCAGGCCATACTGCCCTTACGGAACTGCAAAATATAGTGATCCGGGCAACCATCCAGATCCATCTCATCCACCACAAAAACCGGCGGCGACCACTTCCGCCTGCGCCTGCTGAGGCCCAACGCGGCTTTGACTGCCTTTGAAATCCACGAACACGACGCGGGTTGCGGCGTCAATCTGGCGGTAAAGCTGCGCCAGAAACGCCTGTCGCTCCCGGATGAAACGGTAAACATTGGCCATAAACACCACATCCAGCCCGGCCGGCAGGCAAGGATCGCTATGCTGGCTCAGGCCAACGCGAATATGGGTGTACGCTGGCGTCGCAAAACGCCGCTCCATATAACTCACCATGTTGGGTTCGGTATCGAGCGCATAAACCGTACCGGCCGTCAGCCGCTCGGCGAACAGGCTGGAGAAATACCCGGTTCCCGCCCCCACATCGGCGATCACGCTATCGGGCCGCAGGTTCAATACCCGCAGAATATGGGAAGTCTTCTGCCACTCTTCGCGATTGTCCGCGTCAAAAATCTGGCTCAGACGCTCGGCTTCGGAAAAACTGATGGGGGCTGTGGATATCATGTCACTCTTCTCCGCTGTACAGGCTGGTTACGCTGCCGTTATGATATTTAAGTTGCATTTTAAATACAACTTAAATAGCGGTACTCGCCAGGTAAACGCAACAATGCGGAAGCGGCCGCCAGAGATCTCCCATCGGAAACCGCCAGCGACCGGCTGGCCGGTTAAAACACCAGCGCCTGCCCATCCTTACGGCTCTCGGTCGCGGCGATATAGATGCCCTGATCATCACGCAGGATCGCCTGCGCGCCGCCGAAGCTGTAGGACTGCAACGGATCTTCCACCGTGACGTCATGCCCCAACGCGCGCAACGCCGCCAGCGTATTGCGATCCAGCGTCGCTTCCACCACCACCTGACGGCCGGATTCCACCCGCCAACGCGGCGCATCAATAGCCGCCTGCGGATTCTGGCGGTGCAGCATGATGCGCAGCGCCATTTGCAGATGCCCCTGCGCCTGCATCGGCCCGCCCATCACGCCGAACGACATCAGCGGCTGCCCGCTGCCGTCCAGCGCAAACGCCGGAATAATGGTGTGGAACGGCCGTTTACCGCCCGCCACTTGATTGGGATGCCCCTCCTCCAGCACAAAGCCGGCGCCGCGGTTTTGCAGGCTGATGCCGGTGCCCGGCACCACCACGCCGGAACCGAACCCCATATAGTTCGACTGGATAAACGACACCATCATCCCGTTGGCATCCGCCGTAGAGAGGTACACGGTGCCGCTCTGATTCGGTTTGCCGAACACGAAATCCCCCGCCTGCTGCGGATCGATCAACGCCGCACGCTGCCGGAGATAGTCGTCGTCCAGCAGCCGCTGCGCCGGAAACGCCAGATGGTCGGGATCGGCGATGTAGCGTTCCAAATCCGCCAGCGCCAGCTTCATCGCCTCGATGGAGAGATGCAGCCAGGGTGCGGAATCCGGCGCATAACGCTCGATACCGCTGTGCCGCAAAATACCGAGCGCGATCAGCGTGGCGATCCCCTGCCCGTTGGGCGGCAGTTCATGCACGCTGCCGCCGGCGAACGGCACCGACAGCGTCTCCACCCAGTCGGCCCGGTGATTGCGCAGGTCATCCAGCGTCAGCGCGGCGCCGTGCTCACGGGCGAACGCGGCGATGCGCTCCGCCAGCTCGCCGCGGTAAAACGCCTCGCCGTGGGTGGCGGCGATCTTCTCCAGCGTATCGGCCTGATCCGGATTACGAAAAATATCGCCGATGCGCGGCGCGCGACCAAGCGGTGCAAAACAGGCGCTGAATCCCGGCTGATCGTTGAGCTTATCGACCCCTTTCTGCCACAGCCGGCCAATCAGCGGCGACACCGGAAACCCCTGACGGGCGTATTCGATCGCCGGCTGCGCCAGCGTGGTCAACGGCAATGTGCCGAAGCGCTGCGCCAGCGCTACCCAGGAAGACACCGCCCCCGGTACCGTCACCGCCTCCCAGCCGAGCTGCGGCATGGCGGAAAGGTGTGCGAAACGCGCCGGGCTCCAACCCGCCGGGGCGCGGCCGGTGGCATTCAGCGCATGCAGTTGCTTACCGTCCCAGACGATGGCGAACGCATCGCTGCCGATGCCGTTACCGGTCGGCTCCACCACGGTCAGCGCCATGGCGCAGGCGACGGCGGCATCCACCGCGTTGCCGCCCGCCTGCAACATCCGCAGCCCGGCCTGCGCCGCCAGCGGCTGCGAGGCGGCGACGGCGTTGCGGCCCATCATCGGCACCCGGTAGGAGGGGTAGCCCACATTAAAATCACTCATTCCACTCATCATGTTTCCTTTAATCATTGCGCGGATCGAGCGCATCGCGCAGTCCGTCGCCCAACAGGTTGAACCCCTGCACAGTCAGAAAAATGGCGATCCCCGGGAAAATGGACATCCAGGGCGCCTGTTCCAGATAGCCTTTGGCGGTATTCAGCATCGCCCCCCACGACGGCGCGGGCGGTTGCTGCCCCAGCCCGAGAAACGACAAGCTGGCCTCGGTGATGATCGCTGCGGCGATGGCCAGCGTGGCCTGCACCAGAATCGGCGACAGCACGTTGGGCAGCACGTAACGGATCACAATCCAGCGATCCGGCAGGCCGATGGCTCGGGCGCCGTCGATGTACTCTTCACTGCGCACCGCCATCACCTGCGCCCGCGTCAAACGGGCGAAAATCGGCATCGCCGACAAACCAATGGCGATCATCGCATTGCCGAGGCTCGGCCCGAGAAACGCCCCCAGCGCGATCGCCAGGATCAGAAACGGGCAGGCCAGCAATGCCTCGATGATGCGGGAAATCACGCCGTCCCACATCCGCTGCCAGTAACCGGCAATCAACCCCAGCGGCACGCCGATGAAGATAGCGATCAGCACCGAAATGCAGCCCGCCAGCAGCGAGGTACGCGCCCCCCAGATCACCCGGGACAGAATATCGCGCCCCAGTTCGTCGGTGCCGAGCCAGTGCAACGCCGACGGCGCCTTACGCACCGCCAGAAAATTGGTTTTGATCGGGTCGAACGGTGCCAGCCAGGGCGCCAACAGCGCGATGCCGACAAACAGCACGACGAGGGCGGCGCCAACCAGCGCGCTGTTGTTGCGCAGAAACTTGCTCAGCACCCGGTTGACGGGTTTGCGCCGCGCCGCGGCGACGGGGATCGCAGCATCACTCATGGTCAGCCTCGCATTTTCGGGTTAATCAACAGGTACAGCACGTCCGCCAGCAGGTTGAGCAGCAGAAAACCGATCGCCACGACCAGCACCACGCCCTGCACCACCGCGTAGTCGCGGTTGAAGACCGCATCGACGATCATTTTGCCGAAACCGGGGATGGTAAAGACTTGCTCGGTCAGCACCGCGCCGCCGAGCAATTCGCCGAACAACAGCGTAGTCAGCGTGACGATCGGCACCAGTGCATTACGCAAGGCATGGCGCAACACCACCCGCGCAGGCAGCAACCCTTTGGCGCGGGCGGTGCGAATATAATCCGCCTGCAACACCGCCAGCATCGCCGCCCGGGTATGGCGCATCAGCGTAGCGGCCAGCCCGGTGCCCAGCACCAGCGCAGGCAGCAACAGCGTGCGCAGGTTTTGCGTCACATCCTCCGCCAACGGCACATAGCCGGAAGCGGGCAGCCAGTGCAGATGCACCGAGAACAGCAGGATCAGCAGAATGCCGAGCCAGAAATGCGGTACCGAAATGCCGGACAGCGCCACCAGGTTGGCGGTGTGATCCACCCAACTGTTCTTGCGTACCGCGGCGACAATCCCGGCGCCGACGCCGGCCACCAGCGCCACCAGCATCGCCAGCAGCGACAACTCCAGCGTCACCGGCAGTTTGCTGGCGATAAGCGCCGTCACCGGCTCTTTGGTGCGCAGCGAGACACCCAGATTGCCCTGCAACGCATTCCCTACCCAGTACAGATACTGGGACGACAGCGGGTCATTCAGGTGATACTCCTCGCGCAGTTGCGCAATCGCCGCCGGATCGCGCTCCTCCCCCGCCATCGCCAGTACCGGGTCGCCCGGCAGCAGCTTCTGCAACGCGAACACCATCACGCTCACCAATAGCAGCGTGGGAACAGCCAGCAGCAGCCGCTTACCGATCAGCTCAAGCATATCGACACCCCTGGATTATTTCAGGCTGACGCCGGCCAGCCGCACCAGACCATCCGGCGACGGCGTGAAGCCGTTCAGCTTGTTGGTCATACCGAAGATGCGCGGCTCGAAGTAGAGATAGGCAATCGGCATGTCGGTCTGCAATTGATTCACCACCTTGCCGTACAGCGCCTGACGGGCGGCGATGTCATTGGTCTGGCGCGCCTGCGTCAGCCACTCGTCCACCTGCGGGTTACTGTAGCGCCCATCGTTGAGCGTGCCTTTGCTGTGGATGAACGAGAAAATACTGCCGTCCGGATCCGGGCGCCCTGACCATCCCGACAGGCTGAGCTGGTACTCGCCGCTCTGCTGGCGGGACAGCAGCGTCGCGAATTCGCTCATCTGCAACGTGACGTTGAAACCGGCTTCGCCAGTCATCGCCTGGATCACCTGCCCTGCCTGTTGCGCCGTGGGATTATTCGTCACCAGCAGCACCACATTGACCGGTGTTTTCACGCCCGCCGCCGCCAGCAACGCCTTGGCTTTATCGACATCACGCGCACTGATCGGCGTGTTGACGTGATAAGGACTCACCGGCGAAAAAGCCTGATTGGCCGGGTCGAACTGGCCTTCAAACACCACCTGATTCAGCGCATCGCGATCGATCGCCAGCGAGAACGCCTGACGCACCCGCGCATCCCTGAAAGGGCTGTTCGGCTCAACCTTGCCGTTGGCGATATTGAATGTGATGCCCTGATAGCCGAGCCCCGTCACCTTCGCCAGACGCAGGTTGGGGTTGGACTCCACGGTTTTGATGTCCGTCGGAGCGATACCTTCCGTCAGATCCAGATCGCCGGCACGCAGGTTGGCCAGCCGCACCGAGGCGTCGGGGATCGGCAGGAACACCACTTTGTCGAAGTGGTAAGCCGCCTTGTTCCAGTAGTTTTCAAAGCGTTTCAGCACGATGCGATCCTGCTGCACCCGGCTTTCAAACGCATATGGCCCGGAGCACACCGGATGCATGGCGAAATCCGGTTTGGCGGCGGCCTGCGGCGCCAGCATCGCGCCGGCGCGATCGGTCAATTGGCTGAGCAACGCCGCATCCGGGGTTTTCAGATGAAACACCACCTGATAAGGCCCGGTGACGTCCACCCGCTCGATAGAGGAGATCTCGCTTTTGCGTATCGACCCCGGCAAGGTCAGCGCCCGTTCGATATTAAATTTCACCGCCTCGGCGTTGAACGGCTCGCCGTCCTGGAATGTCACCCCCTGCCGCAGGTTCATGGTCAGGGTTTTGCCGTCGTCGCTCCACGACCAGTCCGTCGCCAGACCGGGGACGACCTTCAGGTGCTCGTCCACATCGACCAGCCGGTCGCACAGCGCGGCGAACACGAAACGGCCGTAGTAGGTTCGCGCCAGATGCGGATCCAGCATGTCCGGATCCGCCCCCAGCCCGATACGAAGGGTACTCTCTGCCTGCGAGGAAAGACTGGCCCCGAACAACATCAGGCCACCGACTGCGGTCAACAACGTATGACGGACTTTCATCACTTCGTTTCTCCAGAAGTTCAGGATGTATGACGGGCCGCCTGTTCGAACAGGGCCCGGCGACGTAAAAAAGCCTCCGACGGCGGCGCGACGGTGATCACGCTGCGATCGGCATGAATTTCCTGCCAGCGATGGCAGGCTACCTGACGTCCGCCGGGCAACACCTGGCGAATCGGCTCAAGCTGGCGGCACTCGTCGCGCACATACGGGCAACGGGTATGGAAGCGGCACCCGGACGGCGGTACCGCAGGATTGGGCAGATCGCCCTGCAACACCGGCATCGACTGCCGCAACCCAGGCTGTAATTGGGGCGCCGAGGCGATCAGCGCCTGGGTGTAGGGATGCAACGGCGCATCGAACAGTTCATCCGCGCGCGCCAGTTCAATAATCTGGCCCAGATACATCACCGCCACGCGGTCGCTCATGTGGCGGATCACCGCCAGCCCGTGCGCCACAATGATCATGGTCAAACCAAAACGGGCCTTGAGATCTTCCAGCAGGTTCACCACCTGCGCCTGCACCGACACATCCAGCGCCGACACCGGTTCATCGCCCAGCAGCAATTTCGGTGACGACGCCAGCGCGCGGGCGATGCCGATGCGCTGACGCTGGCCGCCGGAAAACTCGTGCGGATAGCGCTGCGCCCAGGCGTCCGGCAGGCCGACGGTGCGCAACAGGTCGTGTACCCGGTCGCGCCGTTCGGTTCGGGCCATCGCGGTGTGCAGCCACAGCGGCTCCCCGACCAGGCTCTCCACCGTCATGCGCGGATTAAGCGAAGCGAACGGATCCTGAAAAATAATCTGTAGCTCGCGCCGCAATTGATTCAGCCGATCGCCGCCGGCGCGGGTGATCTCTTCCCCCTGATAAAACACCTGCCCGGCGGACGCCGTCAGCAGGCGCAGCAGCAGGCGGCCCAGCGTGGATTTGCCGGAACCGGATTCGCCGACGATCGCCAGCGTTTCGCCGGGCTGAACGCTCAGCGAAACGCGATCCACCGCCGTGATGTGCTGCGTGCGGCGCAACAGACGCACCGGCCCCGGAAACTGCTTGCTCAAATCGCGGCACTCAAGAATGGGTGTGTTCATGCAATCGCCTCCAGCGCGACATGCTGCTCCAGCGGTACGCGAAAACAGGCGACGAGGTGTTGGTCGCCCAGATCCTGCAACGGCGGCTTGTGATGATGGCACTGCGGTTGCACGAACGGGCAACGGGTGGCGAAGCGACACCCGGCCGGCATCGCCTCCGGCAGCGGCACCTGCCCGGGAATGGTGGCCAGCGCCTGTTGGCGTTGACCCAGGCTTGGGATCGCCCCCATCAGCCCGATGGTGTACGGGTGCTGCGGATCGTTGAAAATCGCCGCGACGTCGCCGGTTTCCACCACCTGCCCGGCGTACATCACCGCCACGCGCTGCGCCACTTCCGCCACCACGCCCAGATCGTGGGTAATCATCAGCACCGCGGCGCCGGTATCCTGTTGTAACTGATTGAGCAGCGTGAGTATCTGCGCCTGAATGGTGACATCCAGCGCGGTGGTGGGCTCGTCGGCGATCAGCAGCGACGGTTGGTTAATCAGCGCCATGGCGATCATCACCCGCTGGCGCATCCCGCCGGAAAGCTGGTGCGGCCAGGCGCGCAGACGCATCGCCGCCGCCGGGATCTGCACCTTCTCCAGCATCGCCAGCGCCGCGTGCAACGCCGCCTCCCGCCGCATCGGGCGGTGGCGCATCACCGCTTCGGCAAGCTGGTCGCCCAGCGTGAACGCCGGGTTCAGCGAGGTCATCGGCTCCTGAAACACCATCGCCAGCCGGTTGCCGCGCAGATCCGCGTACTGGCGGGGCGACAGCGCGCGCAAGTCATGCTCGCCAAAACGCATCTCGCCGCCGACAATACGCGCGCCGGGCGGCAACAACCCCATCAATGCCAGCGAGGTAATGCTCTTGCCGCAGCCGGATTCCCCGACCAGCGCCAGCGTTTCGCCCGCTTGTAATGTCAGGCTGATGCCGTCCAGCACCGTGACCGGCGAGCCGTTAAACCGCACCTGCAAATCACGCAGATGCAGCACCGGCTCAGGATTCGCATGAGTCATGACCGTTCCTCATCCTCATTGGAGTGAATGGCGTCCATCAATGCCTGTTGTAACGCCAGCAGGTGTTCACGCATCACGGCAGCGGCGTCGACCGGCTGACGCGCAGCGATATGCTGAATCAGGCGATGGTGGTGATGATCGTAACTGTTCAGCCGATCCGGCGTGCGCGCCCGGACACGCAGGTGCTGCCAGCCGGGTTCGCGCCGGACGGCGTCGATAGCGTCGAACAGGCTGAGCATCAGCCGGTTGCCCGCCGCCTCGGCGATAGCGCGGTGAAAGGCGCTGTCCCACAGTTCATGCTGATCGCCGTCGGTCAGGGTGATGGTCTGCATCCGCTCCGCCAGCCGCTCCATCAACGCGATCTGCTCCCGGCTGGCGCGCAGCGCCGCCAACCGCGCCAGCCCCGGCTCCAGTTGTAACCGCGCCTCCATCACCTCCAGCAGATTGGACTGCTGCGGCAACCCTTGTAGCACCAGCGGTTGTACCGGCGCGGACGGCCCGACGAAAGTCCCCTTTCCCTGTTTGCGCCAGATGCGGCCCTCTTCCTCCAGCACATCCAGCGCCCGGCGGATTTCACGGCGTCCGACGCCAAAACGCTCCGCCAGCTCGCGTTCAGCCGGCAGCGGTTGCTCTGGATTGCTGTCATGTTGCTGAATCAGATGTCGCAGCGTATCCAGCGCCGAACTGGAATTGGCGCTGGTCTCTTTCGCACCACTCATGATTGGTTCGCTCTTTTTTCATCAAAACAGACATTAACCGTCGCAAAAATTGCACCACCCGTATCAATGCCGCTGGTATGAAGACAGGCAATAATCGAACCAATTTTTATTGGTTCATAACATTAAGCAGCAGGAGTTGAGCTAATCGACTGAGTGTGAAGCGAAAAATAATCATGGTATGCCGTCATCGACATCCACGATCGCGATACGTCATGGCGGTTGTTGCTCGCCAACAAGGCAGACAACGGTATGTCATGGTGCGTCGTGCAAGTGCAACGCAGAGGGAGAACCGCTTACATTGCGGGTGCGCCAGCTTTCCTCGTCCCGAGCGTCAGCTTGAGTCAACACCCGGCGATTCGTGGCGTTACCGATTTTCTGCCAGCGAAGGCATGAGGGTATATACCCAAAATAATTCGAGTTGCAGGACAACACGCTCGCGTGTTGAACAACGCCACGCGTTGGCCCTTTAGGGCAAGGCTCGTAAGAGCCTTGTAACGCGGCAAGAGAGCGAATCCCGATGCGCTTACTCAGGTAAGTGATTCGGGTGAGCAAACGCCGCCAACACACCTGCAACGTGAAGTATGACGGGTATAAAACCAACCATCAGAACCGCGGCAGCCATTTATTTTTTATGACGTAATACGCTGCGGAAAAATAAAAACCATTCCCGCCAGATATGATGGATTCACCCGTTTTAACATCACCCATGCCCAGGAAACGGTGCATATATGCAGGGATAAGATTTAGCACCCCAGAAAGTGAAATAGCGACAATGTGAAACTCCGCTTACCCTTTCGGGAATATCAACATACGGATATACGCACAGCATACAGCAATAGTGATACTGCCTGTTAAAATAAACAGAATAACAAACAAATGAATTTCCTAGCGTTTACATCAGCAAGCCAGAGCAGCCAATACACCGGCAACGTGAAGTATGACGGATATATATTCAGTTAAGGCACGTAACTGCTTATTTTGATCGCACCTTGTCTTTTTTAAACAAACTTAATTTAAATAATATAATCAAGTGACAATAAAACCGATGTGCTGTTAACGCTATGTTGCTATTAAGAACGGCTACCCATCGACACCGCCAGGCGCCCGATGAACAATGCTGGCAACGGGCGGCATTCACCGCCAGGGTGCATGGCGTGCACCAGAATAGTGATATTCCACAGCGTATAACATTGGCTGATTTAGGGTTAATGACCGAAAATCAATTTTCAATATTAATAGAAAGCTGCTTTGCATTTTCCGCAACGCCCCATAAATTAACGGATAAATTCTTGACAATAAGAGCAATGAATCAGAAATACGAAATATAACGTTCGTATTTTAATCAAATTACCAATTTCTTCCATTTACACGGAACCTTTTCCTGTTTTACGCCAGCCGTCACTTATTTTTTCCGCGCGTCATGACCTGGCGCCGTTTTATTTACCGTCGCTGGACGTATTTTATTTATCCTCGGTTGCGGTTATATATTTACGGGCACGTCTTTTGCTACTGACTTTCCGCTCGTGGTATTTAGCGGCGGGATGATTAAGAGACAGAGTACCGATTAAGACCGGCGCGCTGTCCAAACAATATGCAGCTGTAACTTGACGTATGACAGGTATAGACGTGCACATCACAACATCATCACCATATTCAAATAAAGAGGGTTAATTCGATGTCAGAGGAAGTGACTCTGCCAACTACCGGCAGGAAAAGCAGGTTTGGGGCGATAGGGCCCTACCTTGCACTGCTTGCCGCTATTCTGTTTTTTTCAGGGCTATTTTTTAAAGTCGACGGCCTGAAATGGCTCGGCGCGTTCGACTTCACCACCCTTGGCGGCAGCTTCGGCACCATCAAGGATGCCACCAGCACCTTCATCGGCGTCGGCGGCGTCAGCGCCAAAGCCGGCTTCCTGTTTGCCTTGTCGCTGGTGCCGACCGTGATGCTGGCGCTCGGCATATTGGAAATCTTTACCCACTATGGCGCCATTCGCGCAGCGCATCGGCTGCTGACGCCACTGCTGCGCCCGATTCTCGGTATTCCCGGCCGCACCGGCCTGGCGCTGATTACCGACCTGCAAAGCACCGATGCCGGCGCGGCGCTCACCAAAGAGCTGCACGATCGTGGTGAAATCACCAAAAAAGACGTGGTCATCATGGGCGCCTGGCAATACTCCGGCGCGGGTCTGATCAACAACTATTTTTCCATCGGCTCTGCGCTGTTCGCTTCTATGACTGCGCCGGTGGTCATCCCGCTGGTACTGATGCTGGTACTGAAATTCGTCGGCGCCGCGCTGGTGCGCATAATACTGAACAGCGTATATCGGAAGGATTTTAACCATGAGCAGTAATAGCCAGACCAACGTCTCCAACAACCCGTTCGACATTTTCGTCGTCGGCGCCCGCAAAGGCTTCAACATCGCCATCAACAATCTGTTGCCCAACGTCCTGATGGCTTACGTGATTGCTGAAATCCTCAATCTGTTGGGCGTGATGACGCTGCTGGGCAAGGTGTTCGCACCGATCATGGGGCTGTTCGGCCTGCCGGGCGAAGCCATCACCGTGCTGCTGACGTCCTGGCTTTCCGCTTCCGCCGGTACCGGCGTGGCGGTCAGCCTGCTGTCCAAAGGGGTTCTGGATGGTCACGCCATTACCATTCTGGCGCCCGCCATCTTTCTGATGGGCTCACAGTTGCAGTATATGGGTCGCCTGCTGGGCGTCGCCGACGTACCGAAAAAATACTGGCCGTTGCTGATGCTGACCAGCCTGTTCAATGCCGTGATCGCCATGCTGATCATGCGTCTGTTCGCCTGAACCAATACGATTTCCAGGGAGCGCAACATGTCTATCGTTTTAGAGCATTACAACTACCTGCACACCATTCCGGAGTTAGGGTTTCAGGAATTCAAAACCTCCGACTATCTGGCCGGCCAGATTGACGCCGCCGGTTATCGCGTGACCCGCGGCGTCAACGGCACCACCGGCATCATCGCCGAGCTGGACAGCGGCGTGCCCGGCCCGGTGCTGGCGCTGCGCGCCGACATGGACGCGCTGGGCCATGTGATCAACGGCGAGTTCTGCGCCCGTCATACCTGCGGCCACGATGCCCACTCTTCCGTGGTGCTGACGGCAGCTCAGGAGATTATCCGCGAAGGCCTGGTGAAAAAAGGACGGCTGAAGATCCTGTTTCAACCGGCGGAAGAGCTGGGCACCGGCGCCATCGCCATGGTGGAAGGCGGCGCGCTGGACGATGTGGATACCATCCTCGGCTTCCATCTGCGCCCGGTAGAAGAGTGTGTTCTGGGGGAAGCCATTCCCGCCGTGTACTACTCCGCCAGCAGCACGCTGGAAGTCACCTTCCACGGTAAACCGGCCCACGGTGCGCGCCCGCATCTTGGGGTCAACGCATTGGAAGCCGCGGCCAACGCGGTGATGGCGGTCAAAGCCATTCCGTTGCCGCCCCACCTCACCTGGAGCGCCAAGGCGACACGTTTCTTGTGTGATGCCGGCGTCACCAACTCCATCCCGGATAACGCGGTGGTGTGCTGGGATCTGCGTTCCGCCCAGAATGACCTGATGGCAACGCTGAAGGAGAAGGTCAGCCTGGCTATCGAACACAGCGCCGCCGCTCTCGGCGCCACCGTAGAGATCAAGCTGACGAAGGAAATTCCGGCGGCGGAAATCCACGAAGAGGCGACCGCGCTCATCAGCGATGCGATTGTGGACGTACTTGGGCCGCAGGGGCTGACGGCGCCGAAAAGCACCGCGGGCGGCGAGGATTTCTTCTTCTATCCGCGCTTGAAACCGGAGGTGAAATCCGGTTTCTGGGGGCTGGGCACCAATCTGAAGCCGGGCCTGCACCACCCCGATATGCATTTCGACCTCAATTCGCTGGAAGTCGGCGTTAAGGTATTTAAACGCTGTGTGGAAAAAGTATTGGGTTGAGGTCAACGGCATCCGACGGATGCCGTAGGTACAGGCGCTTAGTCCGCGCTGGGGTGAAAAATCCTGTAAGACGAACCGGTTCCGGCAGTCAGCATCTGCGTAATCGGTTCGTCACATAAGCGGGTTGAATACCGTTTTGCACCACGCATCCCGAGAATGAATGACGGGGCACCGCCCCGTGTTCCATCGCCAGATCGCTGTCGCGGCATCATCGCCGTCAGTTGGCGTCATGTCTGCGGGCAACCGCCGGGACGGCCTTCTTTCAGGACGCGCTCCTGCGTCTTTACAAGCTAATCATTCACCACTGAACGGCATAACCGGACGCTGTTTAGCACATCTTACCGGCACCACGCTCGGTGGCTGCCCATCAGGCGATATGCAGCCAGATACGGGTGCTCAGTTCCAACAACAATAACGCCCCTGGCAACACATAAATAACGACCATATGCCCCATGAAGTTAACGTCGACAACAATGTTATCACCGTTAACTTTAAGATGAATCCGTATTCTGTCCAGAAAAAAAACAGTAAAACTGATCTCCAGCTAACGAAACTTTATAATGACTAAATAGATCTACAGAAATTGGAATAATGCAGTACGCAACACAGGAGACGTGAAAAGTGAGTGAGAAAGGAAAATATCACCACGGCAATTTAAAAGCGGAATTACTGGAAAAAGCAGAGTCGGTGCTCATCAGCGAGGGAATTCGCGGACTCTCGCTCCGAACGTTGGCCAGACAGTTAGGCGTCAGCGAAGCGGCCCCTTACAAACACTTCAGCAACAAAGAACAGTTGCTGGAAGCGCTGGCGACGGAAGGTTTTCTACGCCTGCGCAACCATATCGACCAGGCGGTCAACCAGGAAGAGAAGCGACCGCTGACCGAGCGGCTGGCGCTGGGGTATGTCCGGTTCGCACTGGCGCATCCCAACCTGTTTCGTCTGATGTTCGGCCATGAAATTTCCCACAGCCTCCCGTCACCGGCGCGGCGGGAGGCGGAAAAAGGCAGCTACCAACCTATGCGCAACGCCATTTCGATCATTCTGGCTGAACGCCGCAATTCGCTGTTGCAAACAGAAGAAACCGCGCTGGGCGCCTGGTCGCTGGTGCACGGCGTCGCCACGCTGATGATCGACGGTAAAATCGCCATTCCGGATGACCCCGAGTCCTGCGACAACAAGATCGTAGCGCTGTGCCAGTCGTTTATCATCGGGTTATACCTGTCGCCCGCCCAGTAACCCGTGGGCAGGCGGAAACCGCCACCCGGTTAACGTTGCGCCGCCAGCGCCTCTACGCGGCGAATGGCGCGATGCACATCGGCGTCGGTCACGGCAAACGGCAGATTGGCCATATCCGGCGCCTTCACCGATGCGCTCACAATCGCATTCAGTTCATCATCGCTCAGATCGGGGCAGATCTCCGCCAACGTCAGCGGCACCGCGCACGCATCCGCCAGTCGAATCGCTTCCAGCAGTTCCGCATCGCTGCGCTGTTCCAGCGCCAGCAGGCACAGATTGCCGAACCCCACCAACAGACCGTGGCCGAACTCCCGGGTCTTGTCGCACACGGTGAAACCTTCATACAACGCATGAGCCGCCGCAGCGTGGGCGCCGCTGGCCATCAGCGATGTCAAACCGGCGAACAGAAAGATCGCATCCAGTACCTGCTCCAACGCGGCGTTGCTCTCGCCGGCGGCAACCGTCTGACAGGCTTGTGCGCCGTAGCGTTGGATCAGCTGGAAACAGATTTCGCTGTTGGCGCGGGAAGAGGAGGCAAAACCATTGTCGCTGCGCCCGGTGTCGATGGCGCGGAACTCATACCATTTCGCCAGCGTGTCGCCCAGCCCGGCCGCCAGCCAGCGTAACGGCGCACGCGCCAGCAGCGCGCTGTCGATCACCACGGCGGCGGGCGCCACCGGCAGAAGGTACAAATCGTGGAAATGGCCGTCGTCATGGTAACGCACCGACAACGGCGTCACGGCAGCGCAGGTTGCCGCGATGGTCGGCAGCGTCACCACCGGGATCCCGGCCTGATACGCGACCGCTTTGCCGGTATCCAGCGCCTTACCGCCGCCCACCGCCAGCAATACATCGCTGTCGGTATCCCGTACCCGGCCGCACAGACGTTCAATCTGGCTGATGCTGCACTGTTCGCCCGTCCACTCCAGCCCGGCCAGCGTCACCCCGGCCTGCTGCAGTTGTTCGCGAATCAGGGACTCCGTGGCGGCCAGCGCCCGATGCCCGCCAACCACCAAAACGCGCGCGCCCAGCCGGGCGCATGTTTTCCCCAGTTGCTGACTGGCGCCGGCGCCGCGCAGCACGGTGGCCGGGAAAAAGACCTGTTGTGTCATTGTTATTCCTGTTAATTGCACATTAATCAATAGCGGGGTATCGCCTGATGCCGACCCGTTAACCTCCACGCGGGCGTTCCATCATGCGGGGGAACTCGTACCAACCGGTACCTGCGTTTTCCCGTCCGCTGAGCCTAACCGTTCGGCATCAGCGCGTCACGCATTGTTATAACCTTATGTATAAGAAAGAGTTATCCCACCGCCAGCCGCCGCCTCTCGTCGGACGCCATCATAGCATCAGGATCTTTTTATCGCGCTGGAAGGATAAATGTGAAGCAACGCATAGTATCTCAATAGTCATACTTGTATGGTAGTTGCATCAAGAACATCCAAAAGGAATCAGTCACGTGAAAATTGTCAGTGCAGAGGTCTTTGTCACCTGCCCAGGACGCAACTTCGTCACCCTGAAAATCACTACCGCCGACGGCATCAGCGGCATTGGCGACGCCACCCTTAACGGCCGCGAGCTGTCTGTGGCGTCCTATCTGAAGGATCATATTTGTCCGCAGTTAATCGGGCGGGATGCCCGGCAGATTGAGGATATCTGGCAATATTTCTACAAAGGCGCCTACTGGCGTCGCGGCCCGGTCACGATGTCCGCCATCTCCGCCGTCGACATGGCGCTGTGGGATATCAAGGGCAAGATGGCGAACATGCCGTTGTACCAATTGCTGGGCGGCGCCTCCCGCGCCGGCGTGATGGTCTATTGCCACACCACCGGCCACTCCATCGACGACGTGCTGGACGACTACGCCAGACACCGCGAGATGGGGTTTAAAGCCATCCGCGTGCAGTGCGGCGTTCCCGGCATGAAAACCACCTACGGCATGGCGAAGGGTAAAGGCTTGGCCTATGAACCCGCCACCAAGGGCAACTGGCCGGAAGAACAGATTTGGTCGACGGAAAAATACCTCGACTTCGTACCCAATTTGTTTGAAGCGGTACGCAACAAATTCGGGTTCGATGAACACCTGCTGCACGACATGCACCACCGTCTGACGCCGATTGAAGCGGCGCGCTTCGGCAAAAGCGTGGAACCCTATCGGCTCTTCTGGATGGAAGACCCGACGCCTGCGGAAAACCAAGAATGCTTCCGCCTGATTCGTCAGCACACCGTGACCCCGATCGCCGTCGGCGAAGTGTTCAACAGCATTTGGGATTGCAAACAACTGATTGAAGAACAGCTGATCGACTACATTCGCACCACCATCACCCACGCCGGCGGCATCACCGGTATGCGGCGCATCGCCGACTTCGCCTCGCTGTATCAGGTACGTACCGGGTCACACGGCCCATCCGACCTTTCACCCATCTGTATGGCGGCGGCGTTGCATTTCGATCTTTGGGTACCCAATTTCGGCATTCAGGAATACATGGGCTACTCGGAACAGATGCTGGAAGTGTTCCCGCACAGCTGGACATTCGACGGCGGTTATATGCACCCCGGCGATAAGCCCGGCCTCGGCATCGAATTTGATGAAAAACTGGCGGCCAAATATCCCTTCGAACCCGCCAATCTGCCGATCGCCCGTCTCGAAGACGGTACGTTGTGGAACTGGTAAACCGAGGTCATACATGAAAAGCATTGTCATTGAACAACCCAACGTACTGACTATCGCCGAACGCGATATCCCGCAGCCGGCGAGCGGAGATGTCAGGGTCAAAGTGCAACTGGCGGGTATCTGTGGTTCAGACAGCCACATCTACCGCGGCCACAACCCATTCGCTAAATATCCGCGCGTCATCGGCCATGAATTCTTCGGCGTGATTGACGCCGTGGGTGAAGGCGTCGATCCCACACGTATCGGCGAGCGCGTATCCGTTGACCCCGTGGTCAGCTGCGGCCATTGTTATCCCTGTTCCGTCGGCCGTCCCAATGTTTGCGCCGCATTGACCGTGTTAGGCGTGCATCGCGACGGCGGCTTCAGCGAATACGCCACCGTCCCCGCCCGCAATGCGTACCCGATACCCGATACCATCCCCGACGAATTCGCGGTCATGGTGGAACCCTTCACCATATCCGCTAATGTCACCGCGCAGGTCAAACCCACCGAAGCGGATGTCGCCCTGATTTACGGCGCGGGCCCCATGGGCCTGACATCGGTACAGGTGCTAAAAGGCGTTTACAACGTTGGCGAAGTCATTGTTGTTGACCGTATCCCCGAAAGACTGGCAATGGCGCAGCGCTGCGGCGCAGATAGCGTGATCGACAATCGCTCGCTGTCGCTGGCGGATACGCTGAATGCCCGTGGCATCAAGCCTACACTGATTATCGATGCCGCCTGCCACCCAGGCATTCTGCAGGAAGCGATTACCATCGCGTCGCCCGCAGCGCGTATCGCCATCATGGGTTTCTCCAGCGAGCCTTGTCAGATTATCCAACAGGGGATTACCAGCAAGGAGTTATCCATATTCTCTTCCCGTCTCAATGCCAATAAATTCCCAATGGTGATTGATTGGCTGGAGAAAAAATTAATCGACCCGGCAAAACTGATTACACACCGTTTTCATTACGCTGATGTCGTCACAGCCATTGAAATATTCGAGAAGGATCAGAAAAGCTGCTGCAAGGTATTACTGAAATTTACTCATGAGTGATAAATAAAGATTATTTATCCGCAAAATGCGTTAGCCGGTAATACGGCAAAGCCCCGGAAATTGACCCAGTCAATCACCGGGGTAAACGTTAATATATCGAATATGGAATTACACGCTCCCACTGACCTGCGCCATAGTGGGGACGGGGAATAATGCCGATACGCCGGCGACTTGAAATATGAAAGGAACATAACAGGAGGAGATAGCGAACAATTTATCATTCCTTTTTCATGAGTCTTATGACGAATCTATTCTACTGTACTTTCCAGATCCTGGCAGGGCTCTGGTATAGCGTTCATGCACACAATTAACAAGATGTTCAAAATCTGTGCTATACGCATAACTACAATTCGTGAAGAGTATAAACATGAATAAAGCAAAAACGATGTCTGCGTCAGATAAAAGCGAAAGAGATGCCTCCGATCTTGTCAAAGCCGCAGTATCAGGATGGCTAGGCACCGCGCTGGAATTTATGGATTTTCAACTGTATTCACTCGGGGCCGCATTAGTTTTTCATGAAGTATTTTTCCCAGAACAGTCTGCTGCAATGGCGCTTATTCTGGCGATGGGAACATACGGCGCTGGATATATCGCACGAATTATCGGCGCATTTGTTTTCGGCAGAATGGGGGATGCCATCGGCAGAAAGAAAGTGCTGTTTATCACAATTACCATGATGGGGGTATGCACCACCTTAATCGGCGTGTTACCGACTTATGCGCAGATAGGTATTTGGGCCCCGCTGTTATTGATAATACTGCGAATAATCCAGGGCCTGGGCGCTGGTGCGGAAATTTCCGGTGCCGGAACCATGCTGGCGGAATACGCCCCCAAAGGAAAACGGGGCATCATTTCATCGCTGGTGGCGATGGGAACCAACTGCGGCACCTTGAGCGCCACCGCTATCTGGGCCGTCATGTTCTTTGTTCTTGATCGGCAACAGCTGCTGGATTGGGGTTGGCGTATTCCGTTTTTGGCCAGCGTTATCGTGATGATTTTCGCTATCTGGCTGCGTATGAATTTAAAAGAAAGCCCGGTATTTGAAAAACCAACGACGCTCTGGCACAAAATGCATCATCCACCACCACAAATACGGCGGTGCAACATAAATCATTGTCGAGCATGTTTAGCAGTAAATCATTTTGGCTGGCAACCGGATTACGTTTTGGTCAAGCCGGTAATTCCGGATTAATTCAGACATTCCTGGCCGGATATCTGGTACAAAGTCTGTTATTTGAAAAACGAATCCCAACTGATGCGTTGATGTTTAGTTCTATTATCGGGTTTATGACTATCCCACTATTAGGATGGTTATCAGATAAATTCGGTCGCAGGATCCCCTATATTATTCTAAATATTTCCGCCATTCTTTTGGCCTATCCGATGTTGTCAATTATCGTCGACAAGTCCATGCCCGCCAGTACGATTATTGTCAGCATTATTATTATTCATAATTTCGCGGTGCTGGGATTGTTTGCGCTGGAAAATATCACCATGGCGGAAATTTTCGGTTCACGAAACCGCTTTACGCAAATGGCGATTGCCAAAGAAGCAGGCGGCTTGGTCGCTGTCGGTTTCGGCCCCGTGCTGGCAGGTATTTTCTGTAATATGGCGGGTTCATGGTGGCCGATTACTGTGATGTTGATTATTTATTCCTGTATCGGATTACTGTCCGCCATCAAAATGCCGGAAGTTAAAGATCGTGATTTGAGTATTCCGGAGGACGTGGTAGAGCACGCCGAGATACACGCAAAAAATATCCCGCACAACTATCAATCCATGGTCTGATAAACAATGAAATTATCCAATGATTCGTTATCTCATCTGTCTCCGGACGTAGTCGTCCCCGATTATGACCGGACTACACTGAAAACACGCATCGTCCACCTGGGGTTCGGCGCCTTCCACCGCGCCCATCAGGCGGTCTATGCCGACCGTCTGGCGAAGGAGCACGCCAGCGACTGGGGCTATTGCGAAGTCAATCTGATCGGCGGCGAACAACAGATTGATGACCTGCAACAACAGGATTTACTGTTCAGTGTCGCGGAAATGTCGCCAGAAGCCTGGCGTTGCCGCGTGGTCGGCGTCGTCCGACAGGCACTGCATGCCCAGACGGACGGCATCGAGGCCGTACTGACGGCGATGAGCCAAGCGGATGTCGCCATCGTCTCGCTCACCATCACGGAGAAGGGGTATTGCCATGCTCCGGCCACCGGTAAACTGATGCTGGATCACCCGCTGATTGCCGCCGATCTGAGCCACCCGCACGCACCGGCATCAGCGCCCGGCGTTATCGTCGCCGCCCTCGCCCGTCGTAAAGCGGCGGGACTCCCCGCATTCAGCGTGATGTCCTGCGATAACATGCCGGAAAACGGCCACGTTACCCGCAACGTAGTGCTGGCCTATGCCAACGCGGTCGATCCGGCGCTGGCAGTCTGGATCGAGCAACATGTCACCTTCCCATCCACCATGGTGGATCGCATTGTGCCAGCGATAACACCCGAAACACTGGAACAAATTACATCATTGCTGGGTGTCGCTGATCCCGCGGGCGTCGCCTGTGAACCTTTCCTTCAATGGGTGATTGAAGATAACTTTGTTAACGGGCGCCCAGCCTGGGAGAAAGCCGGTGCCGAATTGGTACAGGATGTACTGCCTTATGAAGAGATGAAGCTGCGTATGCTGAACGGCAGCCACTCATTTCTCGCCTACCTGGGTTATCTGGCCGGTTATGCGCACATCAGCGACTGTATGCAGGATGAAGCACTGGTGAAGGCAGCCCATCATTTGATGCTGCAAGAGCAGGCGCCAACCTTACGCACACAAGGGGTTGATCTGGCCGCCTATGCCGACGCACTGCTGCAACGCTATCGCAATACCGCGTTGAAACACCGCACCTGGCAAATCGCCATGGATGGTTCACAGAAACTGCCACAGCGCATGCTGGACTCCATCCGCTGGCATCTGGCGCATGGAAGCCAATTCGAGATGCTGGCGCTGGGCGTCGCGGGCTGGATGCGCTATATCAACGGCATTGATGAACAAGGCAAGCCGATCGAGATCAGCGATCCGCTGAAAGAGACGCTGGCGCAAACCGTCCACCACAGCGAGCAAGGCGCAGATCGCGTCCGGGCGCTGCTGACACTGGACGCCATTTTCGGCCGTGATCTCCCCGACGACAGCCGCTTTGTCCAGACAGTCACCCGTTACTCTCTGTCGCTGGTCAATCACGGCGTTCACGCCACACTGCGCTCGCTGGCGCTATAGCCTAGCAGGCGCAACCGACGATCCGCGCCGCCGCCTGCGGCGCGCCCCCTTCACATTAAGCCTCACTTTCACATAGCGGGAAAATCATGCGCCTTATGGATAAGGCGCAGGTTAACCATGTATCATGATGACAAACGGCTTAAATACACAATGGATGCATGGATAACTACTCTCAAATCAACAGCAGCGAGCCTGTCAACCAGCAGATCTACCGCGTATTGCGCAAGGATATTGTGGAATGCACGATCCCACCGGGCAAGCTCTTGTCTGAAAAGGAAATATCGACACGTTTTTCCGTCTCCCGCCAACCGGTGCGTGAAGCCTTTATCAAGCTGGCGGAAGCTGGACTGGTGCAAATACTGCCGCAACGCGGCACCTTCGTGATGAAAATCTCCGAACAGCGCGTCGCCGATGCCCGTTTTATCCGTCAGGCGTTGGAGTGCGCGATTGTCCGCCGGGCGGCGGAATACATAACGGACGAGCAACTGCTGGTGCTGGAGCACAACCTCCGGCGGCAGGAGTTGGCGGCTCAGAACGAGCAGATCCGGGAATTTCTCAGCCTGGACGACGATTTCCACCAACTACTGACGCAAATCGCCCGCTGCCCGCTGGCCTGGGAAACCATCGAGTCCATCAAGGCCACCATGGACAGAGTGCGTTTCCTGAGCCTGAGCCAGGTATCGCCGCCGGTCAGCCTCATCCAGCAACATTACGTGATTTTCGATGCGCTGAAAGCCCGCGACCCGAACGCGGTGGAACAGGCCATGAACATACACCTGCAAGAAATGATTCACTCCATTACCCCCATCGCCGAGCAGAATCGGGACTGGTTTGAACATGCCTGACCGTTCAAGGTCTCGCATACCGCCTGAAACAACCGTAGGAAACACAAGGTAGAACATGAAAAAACTCATTAGCGCAATGTTCCTGTCGGCGGCACTGCTGCCCGCCACCACGCTGGCCGCCTGGCAAACCAAAGTGGAAGACGATGTCTTCACCGGCGGCAAAAAAGCCGCCATGGCGGTATTGACCGACGACAAATCCACCCAGCACGGCCTCATGTTCGAATGCAACAAAAACGACCTGTCGTTCGCCTATGTCGAAAAAGGCGCCTTCAAAGAAGCTAAAGCCAATATGGCAGCCGATCTGTTGATCAAGATCGATGAAGGCGAGGTCGTGACCCTGCCGATCGTCTACCAAAAACGCAATGATGAATACGTACAGGGCAAAACCACCGACAAGGAAAAAATCGTTGCCGTCCTGAAACAGGCCAAAACGGCCAAAACCAAAATCCTCGTCGGTATTAAAGCCGGCGAGAAGAAAACCACCTTTGCCACCAGCGCCGCCAATGCTCAGACTTCCGTCGCCGCCTTCGTCAAAGCCTGCAACCTGAATCTCGGCTAAAGTCCCCGTCGGCCTTCTCACCACCTAAAACCGGGAAGGCCGACGTTTCTTCGTCAGAATGTACGGCGATGGTTTGCGACGATGGTTTGCGACGATGGTTTGCGGCGATGTCACCGCAAAACCCAATGCCGTCGATCACTCACTTACCATCGGCAGATTCAATTGATGCGCCGCCGCACAGGACTTGGCGGTGCCGTAGCCGGCATCGGCATGACGCATCACGCCGGTGGCCGGATCGTTCCACAGTACCCGCGCCAGCCGGACATCCGCCTGCTCACTGCCGTCGCAGACGATCACCACCCCGGCATGCTGGGAAAATCCCATCCCGACGCCGCCGCCGTGATGCAGGCTGACCCAGGTCGCGCCGCCCGCCGTGTTCAGCAGCGCATTGAGCAACGGCCAGTCGGAAACAGCGTCGGAACCATCCTGCATCGCTTCCGTTTCCCGGTTGGGCGAAGCGACCGAACCGCAGTCAAGATGGTCGCGGCCAATCACGACCGGCGCTTTCAACTCGCCATTGCGCACCATTTCATTGAACGCCAGCCCAGCCAGATGACGCTCGCCCAGCCCCAGCCAGCAAATGCGCGACGGCAGCCCCTGAAAAGCGATGCGCTCCCGCGCCATATCCAGCCAGCGGTGCAAATGGTGATTATCCGGGAACAGCTCCTTCAGCTTGGCGTCGGTCTTGTAGATATCCTCCGGGTCGCCGGACAGCGCCACCCAGCGGAACGGCCCCTTGCCTTCACAAAACAGCGGGCGGATATACGCCGGAACAAAGCCTGGGAAATCAAAGGCATTTTCGACACCCGCATCGAAAGCGCGCTGGCGAATATTGTTACCGTAATCCACGGTGGGGATCCCCATATGGCAGAAATCCAGCATCGCCTGAACATGCGCCGCCATGGATGCGCAGGCGGCGCTCACCACCGCATCGGGATTATCGACGCGCTCCTGCTGCCAGCGCGCCACGCTCCAGCCTATCGGCAGATAGCCGTTGAGCGGGTCGTGCGCCGAGGTCTGGTCGGTGACGATATCCGGCCTCAGCCCCCCGGCGTTGGCGCGTTTCACCAGCTCCGGCAGCACCTCGGCGGCGTTACCCAGCAGGCCGACGGAAATGGCTTTTTTCTGCGCGCAGGCGTCGGCCATCATCGCCAACGCCTCGTCGATACTGTCGGTCTTGTAATCCAGGTAGCGGGTACGCAGCCGGAAATCAATGCGGGATTCCTGACACTCCACCGCCAGCACGCTGGCGCCAGCCAGCACCCCGGCCAGCGGTTGGGCGCCGCCCATACCGCCGAGGCCGGCGGTGAGGATCCATTTGCCGCTCAAATCGCCGTTATAGTGCTGGCGCCCGGCTTCAGCGAAGGTTTCATAGGTACCCTGCACGATGCCCTGCGCGCCGATGTAAATCCAGGAACCGGCGGTCATCTGGCCGTACATCATCAGCCCGGCCTTATCCAGCGCGTGAAAGTGTTCCCAGGTGGCCCAGTGCGGCACCAGGTTGGAGTTGGCGATCAGCACGCGCGGCGCATCCGCATGGGTACGGAACACCCCCACGGGTTTACCGGACTGCACCAGCAAGGTTTCGTCCGCCTTCAACGCGCGTAGGCTGGCGAGAATGGCGTCAAAGCACGGCCAGTTACGGGCGGCTTTGCCGATGCCGCCGTACACCACCAGATCTTCCGGCCGCTCCGCCACATCCGGATCCAGGTTGTTCTGGATCATGCGGTAGGCGGCTTCAATCAGCCAGTTTTCACAATGCAGTTCGGTTCCCTGCGGGGCCCGCACCACGCGGGCCAAAGCGGTGGGTTGAGTTGTCATGGCAAATTCCTTATCAGGCGTGCGCCGCTACAGCGGCATAACTGGGTAACAAGGTGAAGATAGGCGTCGGCCAACGGCCGCTGCCGGCCCACTGACGCATCCGTTCAATATCCGTCGCCATCAGGCGATCGCTATCAAGAAACGCCACCCGCTCCCGCAGTTGCAGCAATTCCTGCTCCAGCAGCGGCGAGCTCTTCAGCGGCCGGTGAAAATCGATGCCCTGCGCGGCGGCCATCGCCTCGATGCCTACGACGGTGGCGGTGTTGAAGCACATGCTGCCGAGACGGCGGGCGGCGTAGGTCGCCATCGAGACATGGTCTTCCTGATTGGCGGACGTCGGCAGGCTGTCCACGCTGCCGGGATGAGCCAGCGATTTGTTCTCCGACGCCAGCGCGGCGGCAGTGACCTGTGCAATCATGAATCCGGAGTTGACGCCGCCGTCGTTCACCAGAAACGGCGGCAGGCCGGACAGCGCGCTGTCCAGCAGCAGCGCCATGCGGCGCTCGGAAATGGCGCCGATTTCCGCGACGGCCAGCGCGATAATATCCGCCGCGAACGCCACCGGTTCGGCGTGGAAGTTACCGCCGGAAATCACTTCTTCCGTTTCCGGGAAAACCAGCGGGTTATCAGAGGCGGCATTCGCCTCGATCTGCAAAATGCGTGCGGCGTGGTTAAGGTTGTCGAGGCAGGCGCCCATCACCTGCGGCACGCAACGGATGGAATAGGGATCCTGCACCCGGCCGCAATTCACATGCGACTGTAATATTTCGCTGTCCGCCAACAGCTCGCTGACGGCAGCCGCCACGGCGATCTGCCCGGCCTGGCCGCGCGCCTGATGGATACGGGCGTCAAACGGTTTGACCGACCCTTTGATGGCTTCCAGCGACAACGCGCCCGCCACCAGACCGGCGGCAAACACGTTTTCCGCTTCGAACAACCCGCGCAGCGCCAGCGAGGTGGAAACCTGCGTACCGTTAAGCAGCGCCAGCCCCTCTTTCGGCCCCAGCACTAACGGCTCGACGCCGGCCAGCGCCAGCCCATCCCGCGCCGGGATCAGCGCGCCATTGACCCGTACCTGGCCTTCCCCCAGCAGCATCAGCGACAAATGCGCCAGCGGCGCCAGATCGCCGGATGCGCCCACCGAGCCCTTTTCCGGTACGCAGGGCATCACTCCGGCGTTGAACAGCGCCAGCAGCGTGTCAATCACCCGCATCCGTACCCCGGAGTGCCCGCGCGCCAAACTGACCACCTTGGTCGCCATCACCAAACGCAGCACATCGTCCGGCAACAGTTCGCCGACCCCCACGCTGTGCGATAGCACCAGATTGCGTTGCAGTTCCGCCAGCCGATCCGCCGGAATGCGCGTTTGCGCCAGCTTGCCGAAACCGGTATTGATGCCGTAGACCACCCGGCCCTGCGCCACGATGTTTTGCACCGTCTCCTGCGCGGCCTCAATGGCGGCGCGCGCCGGCTCCGCCAGCGTCAGCGTGACATTGCCGTGGTAAATGGCGCGCAGCGTGGCGAGATCCACCGCGCCGGGCGTCAGGCAATAACTTGGGATGTGCGACATAATCTAATCCTGTATATACAAGTATGAATAAAAAAAATGCGGCCCTGTCAGTGATACACGCCGATGCAGCATCCGGCAAGCGCCATGAGACACACCACCGGAAACGCCGCCCCCTGCATTTCCCCGCCGGCCGGACTTAGGCCAACGCATGCCCCGGCCACAAACCTATTCCGGCTGACCGGGAGCGCGGAAGATCCGCAGCCTCCCGGCATGGATTCCCGCGTCGGACGGCCCGGCGTCAATGCGCCAGCGCCTGCAGGGTCTCACTGCGAATTTCTTCGGTAATACGCGCCTTGAGCGCCATAAACGCCGGCGAGGTCTTTAGGGTATAGTCTCTGGGCCAGGGAAAATCCACCGCCACTTCGTCTTTGATCCGGCCCGGTCGGGCGCTGAAAATCGCCACCCGGTTCGCCATGAAAATCGCTTCATCGATATCATGGGTGACGAACAGTACCGTTTTGCGCGACGCTTCCCACACCGACAGCAACAACTCCTGCATCATCACCCGCGTCTGGTTATCCAGCGCGCCGAACGGTTCATCCATCAACAACACCTTGGGATCATTGGCTAACGCACGGGCGATAGCCGTGCGCTGCTGCATCCCGCCGGACAACTGGCGCGGATAGTGATGTTCAAAACCGCGCAACCCCACCTGATGAATGTAGTAATCGCTGCGCGCTTGCTGCTGCGCCTTGCTGATGCCGCGCTCTTGCAGGCCGAAACAGATGTTCTCCCGCACCGTGAGCCACGGAAACAGCGTATAGCTCTGAAACACCATGCCGCGATCGGCGCCGGGGCCGTCCACCAGTCGCCCATCCAGCCACACTTCGCCGCGATCCGGCGCGTCCAGCCCGGCGATAATGCGCAACAGCGTCGATTTGCCGCAGCCGGAAGGCCCCAGAATGGTGATGAAGTCGTTCTCATTCACCTGATAGTCGATCGGTTGCAGCGCCTGTACCCGTTCCCCCTTCGGACTGGTGAACACCCGCTCGACCTGACGAATCGATAATTTGCTGTATTTCATCGCACGCTCCAGGCAAACAGCCGGCGGTTAAGCGCCTTGAATAACATGTCCGACAGCAGGCCGATCACCCCGATCACAATAATGCCGAAGATAATCTGCCCGGTATTCAGCAACGCCTGGCTGTCGACGATCATGTGGCCGATACCGCTGGAGGCGCCGATCAGCTCCGCCACGATCACATAAGTCCAGGCCCAGCCCAGCACCAGCCGCAGCAGTTCGGCGATATCCGGCGCGGAACCGGGGATCAGCACCCGCAGCACCACGCTACGGCTGGAACAGCCCAGCGTGTAAGCGGCCTCCACCAGATCGCGGCGAGCGGTGCCGACGCTGACCGCCACCATCAGCACTATCTGAAAGAACGAGCCGATAAAAATCACCAGCACCTTCTGCATTTCGCCAATACCGGCCCACAGGATCAGCAACGGCACGAAGGCGGACGCAGGCAGATAACGGCAAAAAGAGACGAACGGCTCGAAGAAGGCTTCCACCAGTTTGTAGGCGCCCATCAGGATCCCCAACGGCACGCCGATCAGCGCCGCCAGCAGAAACCCCGCCACCACCCGCATCACCGTCATGCCGATATCCTGAGTGAAGTCGTAGTCGGTAAACAGCAACACACCTTCGCGCAGCATGGTGAACGGGTCGGCCAGGAAGGTGACAGGCACCCATCCGCCCAGCGTCACGCCGCCCCATATACCGAAAAACAGTACAAAAAAACCGACGCCCAACGTCCAACGCAGGCGGTAGGATACCGGCCGCAGCGGCACCATCAGCGGATGGTGCGAAGGGCGCGGCGCATCCGGCAAGGCGGCGGGCGCCGCGTCCGTGCGGGTAAGGCTGTTCATATCCGCTTCCTTCATCGGTTTATTTCACATAGCTGGCGTCATACAGCGCCGAAAGATCCGGTTTCTGGCGAATCACTTTGGCCTCCAGCAACAGCTTGGCGGCTTCTTCGCTGAATTTGGCGATCTCGCCGCTGAAGAACACGCGGTTCTGCTCGCGATCCTGCCAACGCAAATACTGGGCCGACTGGGCGAACGCCTTGCCGCTCGATTTCACCGCCGCGCCCATGATGTCGTAGGATTTGTCCGGCTGGGATTTGATCATATCCAGCGCATCGAAATAGCTTTCCACCAACGCTTTTCCCACCTGCGGGTGTTGTTTCAGGAAGTCAGGCGTGCAACCCAAGGTGTCCATCACCATCGGATAGTCCAGCGTGGTGGCGATAATTTTACCTTTGTCCGGCTGTTGACGAATGGTGGACAGGTAGGGTTCGTAGCTCATCGCCGCGTCGTTCTGACCGGCGACGAACGCCTGCGCCGAAGCCTGCGGCGACAAGGTGGCGACTTTCACATCTTTGATGCTCATGCCGTTTTTATCCAAAATCCACGCCAGCGCGAAATAAGGCGAGGTACCCGGCGCGTCCACACCGATGGTTTTCCCCTTCAGGTCGCGCACACTTTTAACATCGTTGCGTACCGCCAGGCCGTCCGCGCCGTAGGATTTATCCAGCTGGACGATCTGTTTGAGCCTCACGCCAGCCGCGGCCCAGGATACATAGGTCTCCACCGTGGTAGCGGCGCACTGGATGGCGCCGGACGCCACCGCCAGATGCCGGTCTTTCTGCGGGATCATTTTCAAATCCACCTTCAGGCCGTGTTTCTGAAAAATACCCGCCTTATCCGCCAGCGTCAGCGGGGCAAAGCCGATCCATCCAGAAATGCCGATCGCCACCGGCGTCTCTTCGGCATGAACCCACGGGGCGGCAGATAGACAGACGGCAATCAGGGAAAGTTTCCAACCGGCATGGCGTAATGCTGCACTCATGTTCCTGCTCCTGTCGTGAAGGGTGTGATTCAAAGTGTATAATCTTGTCTATACAAGCAATGGCTATGCCAGTTTGGATCAACACCCAATAATCGCCGGAACAGGCGTGCCCGGCTGGATACCGGCCTCTTCCAGACGCAGCATCCCGGCGCGCCGGGCGACGCAAACATGAGCCAAAACGGTGCATTGCACCGTTTTCAGCCAACCTTAGGATGGATTTTTAGCCGAGCTATTATCGTCATCGATAAAGTAAACCACCTCCGCCGCACGAATTTTGTCCTCGGTGCGTGTGCTGATTTTGATTTTTTCTGCATCCTGGTTATTCAAAAACAGGTGGTTATCCTCGCTGTAGAGCCGCTGGCGCAGCTCGTCATCGCTGAGCGAGGTGCACTCCCGGTAGATGTTTTTCAACATCCCGACGTAGTTGTCCATCCACTGATGATGGCTATCCAGCATGTCCGGCGCCGCCTCTTTTTCCCCGATACCTACTTTGGGGGCATGAATCATGATTAATGTGTCTTTCAACATCACCCGGTTCTGCGCACCGCAAAACAGCATGGTCGCCGCCGACCCCACGACGGACAAATCGACCGTGGTCACGGGAATACGGGAGCTGCGGATCGCCAGATAACCGGAATGCCCGCTGTCCATCTCTCCCCCTCTGCTGTTGATGTAGAGATAAATCGCCTGAGCGTTTTTGAACCGCATGTTGGCCTCATCCAGCGCGGTGGTTAGCTCGGTGATGTTGTGTTGGTTAACCGCGCCGGTGAAATACATTTTGACGCTGTCGACCTCCTCGGCCTTAACGCCGGGGGTGCTGATGACTTTAAGACTGGCCTGGACGGAAAACGCGGAAAGCGTGAGCAAAAGTAACCACCCTTTTTTCATTGTACGGACTCCTGCATAGCCATTATCGATCCGGCACCGACCACTGTGCCGTGCGGAAAGGACGCCTCGGTCGCTGCCATCAGCGGCAGCCGTCGTCAGCATAGGGCATAGGCGCTGTTTTTCCAGTGGAAAACACAACCACTAACACATTGAAACATTGGAATATATTGGTTTACGAAGTGCCCCGCCCGTACCGCTGACCGGCCAGACGCCGTGCGCTGTAAATGGCATAGGTAGCTTGTCTATACAGGAACGGCGGTTGTTGGCTACACTGCAACGTATCCATTGATGTTGAGAACGATACCGTGACAGAACCGCAAACCGCCTCCCAACTCGCCGCCGCCATGAGCGATGTGCCCGCGCCGATTTACCTGCGGGTTAAACAGGCGATCGTCAGCCAAATCCGCAGCGGCGCCTGGCAGGCGCACCAGCGTATCCCGTCGGAAAGCGAACTGGTGAATGAGTTGGGCGTAAGCCGTATGACCATCAACCGCGCGTTGCGGGAACTGACCAGCGAAGGCTATCTGGTGCGAATGCAGGGCGTCGGCACCTTTGTCGCCGAACAAAAGGCCTATACCGCCATGCTGGAGGTCCACAATATCGCCGATGAAATCGCCGCTCGCGGCCACCGCCACAGCAGCCGGGTGATCGTGCTGGAATCGCTCGCCGCCGACGGCGATCAGGCGGCTCAGCTGGAAATATCCCCCGGCCAACCGCTGTTTCACTCGCAGATTGTGCATTACGAAAACGACGTGCCGGTGCAGTTGGAACTGCGCTACGTCAACCCCTCGCTGGCGCCGGACTATCTGCAGCAGGACTTCACGCGCGAGACGCCGCACAGCTACCTGACCCGCGTGGCGCCGTTAACCGCCGGCGAACATCGGGTGGAGGCCGTCGCCGCCGAAACCGCCCAGCGGGACTTGCTGGCGCTCGGCGACCATGAGCCCTGCCTGCTGATCCGCCGCCGTACCTGGCACGGCTCGCGGGTGGTGACATCCGCGCGATTGCTCTATCCCGGCTCGCGCTACCAATTGTTTGGGCGCTTTGCCAGCAACAACTAGGCGGCATCGTCGCCTGGTTGTTTAACCGATGCGCGCCGGACTCTGCTGTTTCAGTACGGCGACGGCGCGCGCGATCTCCGGCGCCAGCCAGCGGTCGTCCTGCCAACTCGCCACCTGCTCGCGCAATAATCGCCATGCCTGCCCGGTCCCGCGGCCCGCGTTATCCGGCCCGAGGAAGTCCAGCGCCTGCGCGGCCAGCAGATACTCTATCGCCAGCACATGCCAGACATTTTCCGTCAGCTTCAACAGCTTGAGCGCCGCCGGAGTACCCATGCTGAGGTGATCCTCTTGTAAACCGGAAGTCACAAAGTTGTCGATCACCGCCGGCTGCGCCAGCTGTCGGTTCTCACCGCATAGCGAGGCCGCGACATACTGGGCGATCATCATGCCGGAGTTCACGCCCGGTTGGCTGACCAGAAACGGCGGCAGCCCGCTTACCAGCGGATTGATCAAGCGATCGAGCCGCCGCTCCGCCACGCCCGCCAGCTCGCACAACGCCAGCGCCAGGCTATCCGCCGCCAGCGCCACCGCCTCGCCGTGCGGATTGGCCTGCGACACCACTCGCCATTGTTCCGGCACACCCAGCACCAACGGGTTATCGGTGGCGGCGTTCAGTTCCATCTGGATACGCTGCGCCGCCGAATCGAACTGATCGCGACAAGCGCCATGAATCTGAGGGATAGAACGCAGGCTCAGTGCGTCTTGAGTGCGGATGCCTTCGTTTTCCGCCACGATCCGGCTGCCGTCCAGCAAGGAACGCAAACGTTGCCCAACCTGCTGGACGCCGGCGCTGGGTTTGAGCGCCAGCACCTCGGCGTCAAACGCCACGATCTGGCCGCGTAGCGCTTCGAAGCTCATCGCGCCAGTGATATCCGCCCAATCCAACTGGCGACAGGCATCATCCAGCGCCAGACAACCCAGCCCGGTCATGCAGGGCGTCCCGTTCACCAGGCTTAGCCCGTCTTTCGCGCCCGGCTGAATCGGCATAACGCCGATACGCTGCAATGCATCGGCGGCGGGCAGCACCTCGCCTTGCCATTCCGCCTCACCCACACCGATCAGCGTCAACCCGACATGCGCCATATGGGTGAGATACCCCACCGACCCCTGCGACGGTACGCACGGCGTGACGCCCTGGTTCAACAGCATCAGCAGCGCCTGCACAATGTCGGGATGAATGCCCGACTTGCCATGGCTGTAATTGGCGATGGCGGCGACCATGATGGCGCGGGTCTGCTCGACCGGCAATCGCGGCCCCACGCCGCAGGCATGGCTCAACAGAGTATTACGGGACAAGGTCGCCAGTTCCGATATCGGTAGCGTGACGTTGCACAAGGCGCCCAGTCCGGTATTTACCCCATAGGCCAGCGTACCGCTGCTCACTATCTGATCCACAATCTGCCGCGCCTGACGGATACGCCGCCAGGCGTTTTCGCTCAGACTCAGACGCGCGCCATAGCGCGCCACCTGTACCAGTTCGCGCCACGACAGCGCGCTATCCCCCCAGCAAACTTCTGCGTTCATGTCACGACCTTCCTACACCACCCGGTGACTGGCGATAAATTGCTGAAAACGCGGCGAACTCTCGCCGCCGAACATGGCGTCAGGGGAGCCTTCACAGTCAATGCGCCCTTGCTGCATGAACACTACCCGGTTCGACACATGGCGGGCGAACCCCATCTCATGCGTCACCACCAGCATGGTGCGCCCTTCTTCAGCCAGCCCACGCATCACTTTAAGCACCTCCCCCACCAGTTCCGGATCCAGCGCTGAAGTCGGTTCATCGAACAACATCACCTCCGGTTCCATCGACAACGCCCGGGCGATCGCCACCCGCTGTTGCTGGCCGCCGGAGAGTTGAACCGGATAAAAATCCCGCCGCTCGTACAACCCAACCTTCGCCAACAGCGCGTCCGCTCGTTCAATACACTCCGCACGGGAACGTTTCAATATGTGCAAAGGGCCTTCAATCACATTCTGCAGTACCGTCATGTGGCTCCACAGATTGAAATTCTGAAACACCATGCCCAGTCGAGTACGTAAACGTTCTACCTGCTGGCGATCGGCCGCGATCTGATGGCCGTGCTTATGCCGCTTCATGGTGATCATCTCGCCGCTGACCGCCACCGTCCCCGAATCCGGCGTTTCCAGCAGATTGATGCAACGCAAAAAGGTACTCTTGCCTGACCCGCTGGCGCCCAGCAGCGAAATAACCTCGCCCTGGCGCGCATCCAGCGAGATGCCCTTCAACACCTCCAGCGCGCCGAACGACTTGTGGATATCAATCATCGACAAGGTAATAGGGGCCGTTTTACTCATGTTTTCTCCCGGATACAGCTGATGCGGCAGCGGCCAGATTGGGGGTCAGGGTACGCTCCAGCCAGGCGAACGCTCTGACAATAATGAAATTCAGCAACAGATAGATCAGCGCGGCGCAAACAAACACCTCCATGGTGCGGTAAGTACGTTGGATAATTTGCTGCGCCACGCCGGTGACATCCCATACCGTCACCAGACTGGCTAGCGCGGTGGATTTGATCAGCAAAATCGCCTCGGTAGACCAAGCCGGCAACGCATAGCGCAAGGCGACGGGCGCAATAATGCGCCGCAGCAGCAGCCAGCGCGACATGCCGCACGCCAGACCGGCCTCAATCTGCCCGACGGGTATCGCCAGCAGCGCGCCGCGCAGGATTTCCGCCGTATAACCGGCAGTACACAGCGCCAGCGACAATACCGCACAGGTAAACGGCTCCCGCAGCAGCGGCCACAGCACGCTGTTACGAACCATGCTGAACTGCCCCAGCCCGTAGTAGAGAAGAAACAGCTGAATCAGCAGCGGCGTGCCACGAAAAATCAGCATGTAACCGCGGGCAAACCCACGCAGCGGCCGGTTGGCGCTGACCCGCATCGCCACCAACAATATTGACAGCACTGCGCCGATAGCAAATGAGGCGAAAAACAGCCCCAGCGTCACCGGCAGCGCCGACGCCAACCGCAGGAACGTCTGCGTCAGAAACGCGACATCGATCATATCGTCTCCTGGTGCGTTCGACGCTGGTGTGGTTGAGACATTTTCTGTTCCAGACGAGCGAACGAGATATTGGAAAACACTGTCAGAATCAGATAAATGGCCGCACCAGCAAGGTAAAACAGGAAATACTGCCGCGTCGATCCGGCAGCCATCTGGCTGGCGCGCATCACTTCGACAATGCCGGTCACGGACACCAGCGCGGAATCCTTTAGGCTCATCTGCCAGACGTTGGACAACCCCGGCAGCGCATAGCGCGCCACCTGCGGCAACAGAATCCGGTACGCCCGGCGCCAGGCCGGCATCCCCATCGCCAGCGCGGCCTCCAATTCTCCGGCATTGACGGCCAGGCGGGCGGCGCGATACACCTCCCCCTGGTATGAAGCGGAAATCAACCCGATAGCCAGCGCGCCGATCAGAAACGGCGGCAATTCGATAAAGCCATCGGCGCCGAACCAACGCCCCACCTGCGTCAGCACGCCGGAACCACCGAAATAAAACAGATAGATGATCAACAATTCCGGGATCCCGCGAAACACCACGGAGTAGATTTCACCCGCCACGCGCCAACGGCGGCGCGACGAGAGCTTGGCCGCCGCTACCGCCGCGCCGACCAACGAACCGATGAGCAGAGCCGCAACGGTCAGGCACAGAGTGGTTAATGCGGCCATCAACAACAGGCCGCCCCACCCCCGTTCACTGAAACCTAACAGGGTCAGCATACCGACTCCTCAACCTCAGGGGGTCACGTCCGTTTTGAACCATTTTTCGCTCAGCGTCTTCACCGTTCCGTCGGCCAGCGCGGTCTTGATGGCCGCATCAAACTTCGCCTTCAACTCCGGGTCGGTCTTGCGGAATCCCAGCGCTTCGCCATCCCCCCAAATAGGGCCGGTCAGTTGTGGGCCGCCCAGCGTCAGGTTGTTGTTTTCCGGCTTGCTCATCATGGAATTGGCGAACGTAACGTCATCAAATACCGTATCAATACGCCCGGCCTGCAGATCCAGAATGGCATCAGCGGACGCGGTGTATTCCCGTACCGTAGCGATATCCTTGAAATATTTATCGATGAAGGGGGTATACACGGTACCGGATGCGATACCGATGGTTTTCCCCTGCAACGCTCCGCGCAGACCGGCCACCGCCGGGGCGATCTGCGCCGGGTCGTCCGCCAACTTAATCATCGATTGACCGGCTTCCACCGGCAGCGCCGGCTTACCTTTCAGCGTAATGAAACTGGCGGGGGTGGACGCATAGGGAACAGAAAAATCAACCACTTGCTTACGCTCCGGCGTAATCACGATGGCATCCATCATCACGTCGAACTTGCCGGCCTGCAGCCCGGCGATCATGCCGTCCCAGTTTTGCACCACCAGCTTGCATTGCAGGTTCATCCGCTGACACAGAATCTCCATCAGCTCCGGTTCGAATCCGCCCAGCTTGCCGCCCGGCAAAGTCAGATTCCAGGGTTCATAACTGCCTTCCGTCGCGATGGTTACTGTCTTCCACTCTTTGGCCTGCGCGCTTGCACCAAACATCACAGTCACACTCAGTAACCCCAACGCCATTGCCTGTCGAAAAAGATGCCGTTGTTTCATTGCATTCCCCTGATATCACGTTGATAAAGTCATGACATGTATATACAACGATAATTAATGAGCAAGATTCGGGCCATGATTACAGCCAGCGCCAACGTCAGGAGCCGCGCCGATCTGGCGCGTTTTGCGATGAAAATCCGGGAGGGAAAGCGTCGTTCTGAGGTGCGCCGCACTACGACAGCGCCCAACTATTGTGCATGCGCTACGGCGCGATGGCGTGGCCGGGCGATATCACGCCGGCAGGCGGAGCGCCGTTTAGCTCGGATGAATCGTCGTCAGCAACAGCGCACCGGCGTCACCCGCCGGCATCCAGCAGGTGCCATGCGATAGCCACCATGCGCCATCCCCCGGGGTGTAAACCGCGCCATCGCATCGCCAATCCCCTGACAACACATAGGCGACGCCGCCGCAATCGGCTGGCGGCGTCGCACGGGTGTGAACCACCTCCACCTGCGACCGGCAATAACGACGATCGGTCATGATGTTGAAATCCAGACTCTCGCCGCCGCGCAGATGGGCGACAATCGCCTGCTCGCCGGTAAAGCGAAACGGTTGATGGCAGCGCAACGCATGCCGCCAGTCTTCCGCCTGCAACGCCACGCCCTCGCCGGACAGCAACGTAATCACCCGGTCAATGCCTGGAAACAGGGAGAACGCGCCATCCTGCGACAACGTCGCGATACTGGCACGCCAGGCGAAATCGCCCTGCGGCGCGGCAATCCGGCAGATCTCGCGGGTTTCTCCGCCGCCGTTCTTCCAACGGCTGACCGGCAGGTGCTGCAATGAAAACCGTTTCATCATGCCGTCTCCTGCAAGCTACGCATCACCGCGACGAAGCGGGCGTCATAGTCGTCATCCAGCGCATGCCGCCCTTTGGCAACGACCTGACTGCCCGCCACCCAGACATCGCGGATCTGCTGACGTTCGCCGGCGAACAACCAGCGGTTCAACACCGCGTCGTCCGGCACCGAACCGAGCATGGCGTCATCTTTTAGTACCAGCCAGTCCGCCCGCCAGCCCGCGCTCAGTTCCCCCACCGGCACGCGGCACGCCTGTGCGCCACCCTGTGCGGCTTGCTGATAAAGCACATTACCGACCGCAGGCTGCTGCGGCGTGACGACCCGATTACGCCGACGATCACGCAGTCGCTGGCCATACTCCAGCCAGCGCAGCTCTTCCAGCACGCTGACCGAGACATGGCTATCGGAACCAATCCCCCAGCGCCCGCCGTGCTCCACATACCGATCCAACGGAAAGATGCCGTCGCCCAGGTTGGCCTCGGTGGTCGGACACAGCCCCGCCACCGCCAGACTCTGCGCCAGCAAGGTTCGTTCACGATCATCAAGTTGGGTGGCGTGCACCAGACACCAGCGGCCATCCACCGCAAACCGGTTCAACAACCAGTTGACCGGCCGCTCACCGCTCCAGCGCAGGCAGTCGTCCACCTCTTTCTGCTGTTCAGCGATATGGATATGTACCGGCAACGTGCTGTCAGTGGCTTCCAGTACGTCTTCCATCTGGTTTTGACTGACCGCCCGCAGCGAGTGGAAACAGACGCCATGATTGAGCAATGCGTCATCACGGGTGAGCGCCGCCAGTGCGGACAGTTGTTGCAGGTAGCGATCGACATCCTGAATAAAACGTTGCTGCCCCGGCGTCGGCGCCTGCGCGCCAAACCCGCTGTAGCGGTACAGCACCGGCAACAGCGTTTGACCGATGCCCGCCAGCTTCGCCGCCGCCATCAGTTGGCGCAGCATGTCGTGGTCGCGGTAGGGTTTGCCCTGCGCATCGTGATGCAGATAGTGAAACTCCGCCACCTGGGTGTAACCGCCTTTCAGCATCTCGATATACAGCCGGGTGGCGATGACGCCGACTTGTTCCGGCGTCAACTTACCCACCAGCCGGTACATCAGATCGCGCCAGGTCCAGAAGCTGTCCTGCGGATGGCCGGCGACCTCCGCCAGCCCGGCCATCGCCCGCTGAAACGCATGAGAATGCAGGTTAACCATGGCGGGCAGCACCGTACCCGCCAGCATTTGCGCCCCCTCCGCCGACGCATTCGGCGTTACCGCCAGCAAATAGCCTTGCGCGTCCACATCTAGCCGGACATTGCGCGCCATGCCTTGCGGCAATAATGCGCGAGGAGCAAAGAAAGCAGTCATGGGAAAATCCTGTCGTGAGGTTGTATAGACTTACCTATACACCAAAGTAGGCGCTGAATGACATAGCGCTTTTTTATCATGACACGCCGCCGCAAGTCGTCATGCGGGTGGAAAATAAGAAACTCCTATTCGATTGCGACTTGCCGAAAACCGCGGCGGGCGTATAAGTTGTCTATACAAGATTATAAAACCAGGAACGACTATGATGCTCAACTGCGATAGCCTGTGGCTTGGCGCCAATCTGGTGACTTTGCGTAACGGCTGTTATCACATCATTGAAGACGGCGCGCTGGCGGTTAACGCAGGCCGGATTGTCTGGCTTGGCGCGCACGCTGATATGCCGGAGATACACGCTGAGCGCGTCACCCATTTCGGCGGCGGGATCATTACCCCCGGTTTGATTGATTGCCATACCCATCTGGTGTTTGGCGGTAATCGCAGCCATGAATTCGAACAACGACTCAACGGCGCCAGTTATGCCGACATCGCCGCCCAGGGCGGCGGTATCCTCTCCACCGTCAACGCCACCCGTCAGGCCGACCACGACAGCCTGTTGCATTCGGCGCTGGCCCGCCTGCGCCCGCTATTGTCCGAGGGCGTCACCACGATTGAAATCAAATCCGGTTATGGGTTGGACGTCGCCGCCGAGCTGAAAATGCTCCGGGTTATCCGCGCGCTGGCGCAGCAGCAGCCGGTACACGTCGTCTCGACTTGTCTTGCAGCCCATGCCATTCCGCCTGAATACCGGGGGCAACCGGATGCCTGGATAGAACAGGCTTGCCAGTCGCTGCTGCCCGCAGTCGCGCAGGAACACTTGGCCGATGCGGTCGATGCTTTCTGCGAGCATCTGGCCTTCAGCCCGCAGCACGTCGAGCGGCTGTTTACAGCGGCGCAGGCGCTTGGTCTGCCGGTCAAACTGCACGCCGAACAGCTGTCTTCCCTGCACGGCAGCGAACTGGCCGCCCGCTTTCAGGCGCTCTCCGCCGACCATCTGGAATACGCCACCGAACAGGATGTGGCCGCGATGGCCGCGGCGGGCACCGTCGCCGTCCTGCTGCCCGGCGCCTACTATCTGCTGCGGGAAACGCAATGCCCGCCGGTTGAGCTATTCCGTCGTTATGGCGTACCGATGGCCATCGCCAGCGATTGCAACCCCGGTACATCGCCGGCGCTGTCGCTGCGCCTGATGCTGAATATGGCCTGCACGCTGTTCCGTTTTACGCCGGAAGAGGCATTGGCGGGCGTCACGCTGCACGCCGCTCGCGCGCTGGGTCTACAAGACAGCCACGGTTCGTTAGAGGTGGGGAAAGTGGCGGACTTTGTCCACTGGCCGCTTGCGCACCCGGCGGAGCTGGTTTACTGGCTGGGCGGTCAACTTCCCTGTACCACCATTTTTCGTGGAGAACCCCGTTAATGGACGCATTCACTTTTATTCCGGGCGATGGCCCGTTGTTGCTGAGCATCCCGCACGCCGGGACGGCGCTGACGTCGGAAGTGGCCGATGCCTTGAGCGACGCGGCCAAACCCTTGCCGGATACCGATTGGCACCTCCCCCGGCTGTACCAGTTCGCACAGGAGATGGGCGCCAGCGTGCTGATTGCCCGCTATTCCCGCTTCGTTATCGACCTGAACCGCCCCGCCGACGACAAACCGCTGTACGCCACCGCAACCACCGGTCTGTTCCCGGATATCCTGTTCGACGGCACGCCGGCGTTTCTGCCGGGGAAAACCCCGACATCCGCCGTTCGCGCGGGTTATCTGCAGGATATCTGGCAGCCTTACCACCAGAAAATCATCCAGGAACTGGCCCGCATCAGGCAGCAACACGGTTACGCCTGTCTGTTCGACGCCCACTCGATCGCCTCGCAGATCCCGCGTTTGTTCGAAGGGCGCTTACCGGATTTGAATCTGGGCACCAACGGCGGTTTGAGTTGTTCGATCGAGGCGGAAGAAGCGCTGCGGGCGTTATGCCAGCCCCAGCAACGCTGGAGCTGGGTGCTGAACGGTCGTTTCAAAGGCGGCCATATCACCCGCGCCTATGGACAGCCGGATCAACACCAGCACGCCATGCAGTTGGAGCTGGCTCAATGCAACTACATGAGTGAACTGGCGCCATTCGACTGGGATGCGGACAAAGCCGCCGAACTGCAGCCGATGCTGAAAAATATCGTGACGACATTTGTGACATCGACGGCGGCGCGCTACCGCGCCTGACCGTCGTTTCATTGGCTTAGTAGACAGGCAATGCGTTGTGTTGTTCCTCATCCGTGACCACAAAGCGGTCGACGGTTTCCCGCATATCGCTGGCCTGCCGATCCAACAATTGGCTGGCGTCAGCCGCCTGTGAAACCAGGGTGGCATTCTGTTGCGTCACCCGTTCCAGTTGGTTAAGTGCCTGGTGCACTTGCTCGACGCCCAGCGATTGTTCACGCGCCGCCGTCGCGATATCACTGACAAAATCCCGCACCTGCGCGGAACTGGTCATGATCTCGCGCATGGTCTGGCTGCTGCTGTCCACCAGCATGACGCCGGAGCGAACCTGTTCAATACTGGCGGAAATCAGTTCCCGGATACGTTGTGATTCGCTCGCACTGCGCTGCGCCAGATTACGTACTTCCGTTGCTACGACGGCAAACCCTTTGCCTTGTTCACCGGCTCGGGCTGCCTCGACCGACGCATTCAACGCCAGCAAATTGGTCTGAAAGGCGATGGAGTCAATCGCCCCTGTCAGTTGCGACATCTGTGCGCTGGAGTTTTGGATTTGCGCCATCGCGTCATTGGCCTGCCGGGAAATCTGCTCCGCCAGCGCGATCCGCTCTTCCATGCTCTGCATCAACGCCGATGCCTGCGCCGCATAATCTGCGGTCTGTTTCACCGCACTGGAAATCTGCTCCATACTGCTTGCCGTCTCGACCAGAGACGCCGCCTGAGCATCGGTACGCTGGGCCAGATCCTGATTTCCCTGTGATATGTCATTGCTGGCACGCCCCACCAGACTGGCATTTTTCTTAATGGAGCAAACAATGCGCTCAATATTTTCCAACGAACGGTTATAAGCCCGGTTCAACTGCGACAACTCATCGTTACCCGGTACATACAGCCGGCGGGTCAAGTCATTCCCCATTTCATCAATGGTTTGCAGCGTGGAGGTCATCTGCCGATAAATGCTGCGCACCACCAGTACCGCCAAGAGCAATGCCAGCGCCAACGCCACGATCATCCCGACCAGATAGGCGTACCAACTCTGTTTCGCACTGTGCTCCAGTTGTTGGGCAAAACTCAGCAATGTTTCCGCCGCCGCATCTTCGATCGCCTTCAACTGATCGATACGCACCGTCTGCTGCTTGAACCATTCATCCGCATTCACACCAAACCCACCGGTCGCCGCTTTGGCAAACGCCAGATCACGCATGGCGATCGCAGGCTGCGCATCGGGGCTGTTGAGGCCATCCCGCATCCGCTGTTTAAGCGTCGGCTGCGCAAACTGGTTAAACACCGCGCCATACGCATTTTCCATCCCCACCAGTTGGCTAAACCGCTCATACTGCCCGGCGCCGAACCGATCCACTGCAAAAACTTCCGACAACAGCGCCCGCATGATGCCCGCCTGTTCCTTGAAGTTCAGCAGGCTGTAATACGCCACCACGCGCGTCACCAATTCCCCTTCCGTCACCAGATTGCCCATGTCGCCCACCACGGCGATCATGTCGCTGATATTGGCGGTGTACCAGCCCACGACCTGCGACGTCGGCAGTGAAAACGTATCGACCTGCGCACGCAGTGCAGACAGCCCCTGCTGGCGCGCCTTGAGCGTGTTCAGGCGTTGTGCAATCACGCCCGATATCTCGTTCTGCGGCAACGCCGCCCAGCCTTGCCACAAGATGGCCAGCGCTTTGTCCGTTTCAAGCCGCTGATCACGCAGCGACGTGGCGAATTTCTGCCCTTTACTGCCGATATAACCGGAACTCATACCGCGCTCGCGCTGCACCGCGTGTGCGGCATTCCCCGCATACTCCGCCAGTGTCAGTAACTGCGAAAACTGCGCCATTTCCCGCTCTGCCTGTCGGCGCTCCAGCATGCCGTTAGAAGAGAACCATAACAACGCAATCAACAATGGCATCAGCGCCAACGCAAACCTGTATCGCATAGAAAGTGAAGATAATCGCAACATGAACGTCCCCCGACGATTTGTGTAGTCTCAGCCTCGATGTCATGGCTTTTTTCTTTCGTTCTGTTCACATCAGAATCGTTAATGAAAAAACCCAAAGCACATTGCTTTACGGTCTGCTCTCCCCGGTTTCCCGACGCTACAGTAGAGATTAGCAATGCAGGCGGAATCTGCCCGTTATTGCATGACTGAAATACAATTACCGGGCATAAAAAAACCGCCATAAATCAGCAACACTGTACTGTTAGGCGTATGTTAATGAAAGGTGTGCCGGGACGATCCCCGCCAAAATCGCCGCACCATCGACTCGGAAGGGTAATGGATAAGCATGACGCCATAGCCGGTGGTCTTTCAGATAAAAAACGCGCATTCACGGCATTTATGCCGCCGCCTCGCAATTAATCACCACACAACGCCTGACAGCCCGCGCCGCTTCTGCCAAAATAGGCGCATCTCCCCGCATTGAAAATGATGGATTTTCCGTAGATGGTTGCAAAAATTATTGATGGTAAAACGATTGCGCAGCAGGTTAAGGACGAAGTCGCCGCCAGGGTGAAACTGCGTCTGGCGGCCGGAAAACGCGCACCGGGTCTGGCCGTAGTCTTGGTGGGCGAAAACCCCGCGTCGCAGATTTACGTCGCCAGCAAACGCAAGGTGTGCGAAGAGGTCGGGTTCGTTTCTCGTGCTTACGACCTGCCCGCCACCACTACCGAATCGGAACTGTTAACGCTTATCGACACGCTGAACGCCGATCCGGCAATCGATGGCATTCTGGTGCAATTACCGCTGCCGGCTGGGATCGACAACACCCGAGTGATTGAACGCATCGCGCCCGATAAAGATGTGGATGGTTTCCATCCCTACAACGTTGGCCGGCTGTGCCAGCGGGATCCGCTGTTGCGCCCCTGTACGCCGCGCGGCATCGTCACCCTGCTGGAACGCTATGACATCAATATGTTCGGTCTGAATGCCGTGGTCGTCGGTGCGTCCAACATCGTCGGTCGCCCCATGAGTATGGAACTGCTGCTGGCCGGCTGCACCACCACGGTGACGCATCGCTTTACCAAGGATCTGCGCCACCACGTCGAACATGCCGATCTGTTGATCGTGGCCGTCGGCAAACCCGGTTTTATCCCCGGTGAATGGATCAAACCCGGCGCTATCGTGATTGATGTCGGCATCAACCGCCTGGAAAACGGCAAAGTTGTCGGCGATGTTCGCTTTGACGAAGCTCAGGAACGTGCGTCACTTATCACGCCGGTGCCTGGCGGCGTCGGGCCGATGACCGTGGCAACCCTGATCCAGAACACCTTGCAGGCATGCGAGGAATATCACGACACTCCAGTGCAGGCATAATCCTTATGGCAATTTTTCATCTCGATAAACATCCGCACGTTGAACTGTGCGACTTGCTGAAACTGTTGGGCTGGGCCGAAAGCGGCGCAGCGGCCAAGGTCGCTATCGCTGCCGGGGAAGTCTCGGTGAACGGCCAGACCGAAACCCGTAAACGCTGCAAAATCATCGCCGGCCAGACAGTGCTTTTTCACGGCGAATCAGTGACCGTTCAGGATTGACGCGCGCGTTCTTCCCCCTGTAACCCCATGTGAAAAGGCCCGGCGAAACCGGGCCTTTATCGTTTGGTCTGGCAGTCAATACTATTTACGGCGCCAGATAGTGCCTTGCGGGCCGTCTTCCAGCACGATGCCCATGTCGGTCAAACGGTTACGCGCCGCATCCGCTGCCGCCCAGTCTTTCGACTGACGCGCATCATTACGCTGCTTAATCAACGCGTCGATTTCCTGTACTTCATCATCGCAGGGCTGCGCACCGCTTTGCAGGAACAGTTCCGGATCCTGTTCCAGCAGGCCCAGCACGCCCGCCAGACGACGCAGCTCCGCCGCCAGTGCATTGGCCGCGGCGGCGTCCTCCGCTTTCAGGCGGTTGATATCGCGTGCGATATCAAACAGTACCGAATACGCTTCCGGCGTATTGAAGTCGTCATCCATCGCTGTGCAAAAACGTGCTTCAAACGCCTCGCCGCCCGCTGGCGATGCCGACTCGTCCGTACCACGCAACGCGGTATAAAGCCGCTCCAGCGACGCGCGCGCCTGCTTCAGATTTTCTTCGCTGTAGTTGAGCTGGCTGCGGTAATGGCCGGACATCAGGAAATAACGGATGGTCTCTGCATCGTAATGCGCCAGCACATCACGCACGGTAAAGAAGTTGTTCAACGACTTGGACATCTTTTCCCGATCCACCATGACCATGCCGGTATGCATCCAGTAGTTGACGTATTCGCCGCCGTGGGCGCAGGTCGACTGGGCGATCTCGTTTTCATGATGCGGGAACATCAAATCGGAACCGCCGCCGTGGATATCGAAGTGCTCGCCCAACTGTTTGCAATTCATCGCCGAACACTCGATGTGCCAACCCGGACGGCCATTTCCCCACGGCGACGGCCAGCTCGGCTCGTTCAGTTTAGACATTTTCCACAACACGAAATCCATCGGATTGCGTTTTACTTCGGCGATTTCCACCCGAGCGCCAGCCTTCAACTGCTCCAGATCCTGACGGGACAATACGCCGTAGCCCGGAGCGGTATCCACCGAAAACATCACGTCACCGTTTTCCGCCACATAGGCATGGCGGCGGGCGATCAGTTTTTCCACCAGTTCAATGATTTCGGCGATATGGTGGGTGGCGCGAGGCTCTTCATCCGGGCTCAAAATATTAAGAGAGGCGAAATCTGCATGCATTTCCGCAATCATGCGATCAGTCAATTGCGCGATCGTCTCGCCATTTTCCGCTGCACGTTTGATGATTTTGTCATCGATATCGGTAATGTTACGAACGTATTTAACGTCATAGCCCAAATAGCGCAGATAACGGGAAACCATGTCGAATGCCACGAAAGTACGCCCATGCCCGATGTGACACAGGTCATAAACGGTTATCCCGCACACATACATGCCAACCTTGCCGGCGTGAATAGGTTTGAATTCCTCTTTTTGACGACTCAGGGTGTTAAAAATCTTTAGCATCAGGACGTTCCATGGTTTCGCAGGCGATGGGCATCACGGCTGCAGTACACGTAAAAAGACAGTTTTTATCCGGTTTTACAACTCAGGCTGTGTATTGAACCCTGAACCCTGCGCCATTGCAAGATCGCTACCCGCCAGCAATGTGAATATCGCTGGCCGCTCGGCTATTTCCGGCACGCTCTGACGATGAAGCCATTATCCCCGCGCCCAAAAACTATCACCAAGCCCAAAAATTATTCCCAGGCCCAAAAACTATCACCAGACCCAAAAACAAGAGCCCGATCTTTCGATCGGGCCCGCGACACAACTGACTACTTACTGCGGTTTACGACTTACTGCTGCGTCGAGTAGCGACGGCTTAACGCCAACGCGGATTGGACATCACGGAATACTTGCCGCTGCCCAGAAGGGCAATTGCGATCCCGGCAAAGAAATAAACGGCGACGCTTTCAATGCCCCAGGCGCCGGTTTTATCCAGCGTGAAGATCGCTTCGGGATGCGCCAGCAAGAAAGCGACGATCATGGTAAAGGAGAACGCCAGCGCCGAGGCGCGCGTCAGGATACCGAAAATCATCAGCACCGGCGTAATCACCTCGCCGACAAACACACCGTAACCAATAAAGCCCGGCAACCCTTTTGCCGCCAGCATCCCCTGAATACCGCCGATACCCGCGATGACTTTATGAATACCGTGAAACAACATCAGCACACTAAATGACACACGAAGAATCAGCTTGCCTAAATCTGGTTTGTCCAACAGTTGATTAATCCGATCCAACATAATTCACCTGCCTATTAAGGTTATATTCAAGGATAGTGTGTTAACGCGAGGAGATCTCAGTTGCGATAAGAGTAAATTTTGGAAGTAAAAAAACATATCTAAATGATACTAAATATTGATTTAGCGCAAGAATTTTCTACTTCAAATTAATTCATTAAAATCAATAAAATAAGAAAGTTATTTTGAAGTAGATTCCTACGCTTTTTCCCTTAGCCGCGCTTTACCACGGCGTCGTGCTGACTCAGTCATTCACTTATGTTATAAGAGCGCTTTTGGTGGCTCACTGCTTCCGTGAACATCTTTCTTTATGACTTATTATGGCTAAGTAAGGTTCATTTATGATTACGTTTCATACCAATCACGGCGATATCGTTATCACTACGTTTGCCGACAAAGCGCCAGTCACCGTGGAAAACTTCCTGAACTACTGCCGCAGCGGTTTTTACGACAATACCATCTTCCATCGTGTCATTAACGGTTTCATGATCCAGGGCGGCGGTTTCGCGCCGGGTATGGAACAGAAAGCGACCAAAGCCTCCATCAAGAATGAAGCCAACAATGGTTTGAAAAACAACCGCGGCACACTGGCTATGGCTCGTACCAACGATCCGCACTCTGCTACCGCCCAATTTTTCATCAACGTGGTAGACAACGACTTCCTGAACTTTCGTGCTGAAAACGCTAACGGCTGGGGCTACTGCGTATTTGCCGAAGTGACGGAAGGCCTGGATGTCGTCGACAAAATCAAAGCGGTCGCCACCGGCCGCAGCGGCATGCATCAGGACGTGCCGAAAGAAGACGTCATCGTCACCAAAGTGACCGTCAGCGAGTAATTTCGCTGCATGTCCACGCTGTTTATTGGCGATCTTCATCTGAGCGAACAGGAACCGGCGATTACCGCCGGTTTTCTGCGTTTTTTGCAGCAAGAAGCGTCGCACGCCGATGCGCTCTACATTCTTGGCGACTTGTTCGACGCCTGGATCGGCGATGACGATCCCAAAGCGCTGCACGCGACGATCGCTACGGCGCTGCAAGCGCTCGCTCAACAGGGCGTCCCTTGCTACTTTGTCCATGGCAACCGTGACTTTTTGTTAGGAAAGCGCTTTGCCCGCCAGAGCGGAATGACGCTATTGCCGACGGAGACCGTGCTGAATCTCTACGGCCGCCGCACGCTGATCCTGCATGGCGACACCCTCTGTACTGACGACGCCGCCTATCAACGCTTTCGCCGTAAAGTTCATCATCCGCTGATTCAATGGCTATTTCTGCGCCTGCCGCTCTTTGTTCGGCTACGCATCGCCGACCGCATGCGCGCCGCCAGCCGGCAAGCGAACCAGACCAAATCCATGGCGATCATGGACGTCAACCCGCACACCGTGTTCGAACGCCTGCGCCACCATCAGGTTGATCGCATGATCCACGGCCATACCCACCGTCCGGCCATTCATGTTCTTCTGCTCGACGGAAAACGCGCCGAGCGTGCAGTGCTGGGTGCCTGGCATCACGCCGGATCGGCGATTCGGGTCGCACCGGACGGCGACATCACGCTGACCCCATTTCCGTACTGACGATTTCCCACGCAAACCGGAAATTTCACGCTCCGGCCGTACAGTCAGCTTTCCACGGGAAGCCGCATTTCATCGCCACGCAACCGTTTTCCTCCCTTCGGGCTCGTGGTATGCTCTACGCCCTCGCGATCGGCGCTCCGTCGCCGGTCGCTGTGGTATCGATGACCGTTGCACTACCCGCACGACACCCGCACTACGCGCAATCACAGGAGCATTACAGGCATGTCATCCAACGCTGCCCCAGCGAAAATCGCCATTGTCATGGGATCAAAGAGTGACTGGGCCACCATGCAGTTTGCTGCAGAAATCCTCACCACGCTGAACCTTCCCTATCATGTCGAAATCGTTTCCGCGCACCGCACGCCGGACAAACTGTTCAGTTTTGCCGAACAGGCGGAATACAACGGCTTTGACGTGATCATCGCCGGCGCGGGCGGCGCCGCCCACCTGCCGGGCATGCTGGCGGCCAAAACATTAGTGCCGGTGCTGGGCGTTCCGGTGCAGAGCGCAGCCTTGAGCGGTGTCGACAGTCTTTATTCCATCGTGCAGATGCCGCGCGGCATCCCGGTCGGTACGCTGGCCATCGGCAAAGCCGGTGCCGCCAACGCGGCACTGCTGGCCGCACAAATTCTGGCGCGTCACGACAGCGAACTGGCAGGCCGTTTGGCGGTTTGGCGCCAAACACAGACTGACGACGTGCTGAACCATCCCGACCCGCGGGAGGAAGCATGAAACCGGTTTGCGTACTGGGCAACGGCCAATTGGGCCGTATGCTGCGTCAGGCGGGCGAACCGCTGGGCATCGCCGTTTATCCGGTGGGACTGGATGCGGAACCGGAATCGGTGCCGGTACATCACAGCGTCATCACCGCTGAAATCGAACGTTGGCCGGAAACAGCGCTCACTCGCGAGCTGGCCCGTCATCCGGCATTCGTTAATCGCGACATCTTCCCGCTGCTGGCGGATCGCTATACCCAAAAACAACTGCTGGATGAACTCGATCTGGCAACCGCGCCCTGGCAGTTACTGGCATCAGAGCAGGAATGGCCGGGCGTCTTCGCCCGCTTGGGCGAATTGGCGATCGTCAAACGCCGCACCGGCGGTTACGACGGCCGCGGCCAGTGGCGCATCCGTCCCGGCGAAGAACATAGTCTGCCGGCCGAGTGCTACGGCGAATGCATCGTCGAACAGGGCATCAACTTTTCCGGCGAGGTTTCGCTGGTGGGCGCGCGCAGCGCGCAGGGCACATGCGTGTTCTACCCGTTGACCCATAACCTGCATCAGGACGGGATCCTGCGCGCCAGCGTTGCCTTGCCGCACCCCGCCCCGCAGTTGCAGCAGCAGGCGGAGCAGATGCTGTCCGCCATCATGAACCGCCTCGACTATGTGGGCGTCATGGCGATGGAG